>JBCBTL010000121.1:0-7071 GCA_039818705.1 Cyanobacteria bacterium J06639_1 | reverse complement strand
CGCTGCCGCAGTCCCTCAGGCGGGCTGCTGCCTCATGCTCAAACGCCAGCGGAAATTGTTATATCAAGTCTTATCGCTGGCGGGGGTGGCTCTGCTGGCGATGAGCGCTCTGAGCGTGCTGCAATTGCGCGATCGCGCTCGCACTTCAGCCATCCTGAAGCAGCAGCAGCAGTTGATGAGCTGGCAGCAGCAGCTTTCGGACATCGAATCGGAGATGTTGCAAGCGCGGCTGGACGAGAAAAATCTAATCGTGACTCGTCGTCCGCATCAACTGCAAAGTTTTGAGAGTCGTCTCGATAGGGTGCAACTGCTGCTCGAAGCAGCACAGCAGCAGCGGAGCGAAATGGCTGAAGACTTCGAGACGCTGCTGCAAATTGTCGAACGCTACCGCACTTCGGTGAGGGCGATCGCTGATGTAAAGCAGCGCATGGGTCTGACGGGAGCGGGGGGCGTTCTGCAAGACGTGCAGCGTTTGGACGGACAAATTGAAGCGCAGCTCGAAGTTAACAATCTCAGCTCGCTAAGATTGCGATTTGCCGAAGTGCAGCTATTGACCCGAGACTTTGCCACGTCGCTGGACATGAGGCTGAGCGATCGCATGTTGAACGAACTCTCGGCACTCAATACGGCGATTCAAACGACAGCACTTGCCGCCGAGTTTCAGACTGAGTTGGGCGGGGCGATCGACGACTATCGCGATCGCGTTTCAGCATTTATCTCTAGTACGGTCGAACTCGAACTCGTGACCGCCGAAAGTACGCTCCAGTTCGAGCGCATTGCCCCGATGATTTCGGGGAATCAATTGGCAATTGGGCAGCTTTTAGATGAAACAACTGAAGAATTACTGACCGAGCGTCGCGATGCGGCTTGGCGGAGCGGACTGGTCTTTTTGATTGCCTTCGTCGTTTTATGCGTGGCGTTTAGCGCTCAGCTTCGTAATGCCGTGCGGTTAGTTGCACGGCTGAATATTTTGGCGGAGAAAATGGGAGCGATCGCGAAGGGAGATTTCAGCGGCGTTGAAGCCCTGCCCAAGGGCAATGACGAGGTAGGAGTTTTAGCCGAAACGTTTTCCCAGATGTCATCTCAAATTCAAGGGCAGATAACGACGATTCAACAAGAGCGCGAGATCGCGGAGCAAGCGAGTCGAGCGAAATCGCAGTTTCTGGCAAACATGAGTCATGAAATTCGCACCCCTATGAACGGCGTGTTAGGGATGACCAGTTTGCTGCTCGATACCGACCTCTCCACCGATCAATACGAGTTTGTCAATACCATTCGAGTGAGCGGCGATAGCTTGCTTGCCATCATTAACGATATTCTCGATTTTTCAAAGATTGAAGCGGGTAGTCTGGTACTCGAAAAAAGTCCTTTCGAGCTGCGGGTTTGTATTGAAGAAGCGCTCGATTTACTGTCTTTCAAAGCCTCAGAGAGAAGTCTAGATCTGCTGTACCTGATCGACAACGGCACGCCAGCTTTCATCAATGCGGATGTCACCCGTCTGCGGCAAATTTTAGTGAACCTGCTTGGCAACGCGATTAAGTTCACGGAAGTGGGAGAAATCGTTGTGACTGCTCGCTGCGAATCGATTCGCGAGCGCCAAGCCGAGCTAATTTTCTCCGTGCGCGATACGGGCATCGGCATTCCTGAAGACAAACAGCACAAACTGTTCAAAGATTTCTCGCAAGTGGATGCGTCTACCACTCGAAAATACGGCGGCACGGGATTAGGTCTAGCGATTTGTAAGCGACTGTGCGAGCTGATGGGCGGACGCATTTGGGTGGAAAGCGAGATGGGGCAAGGCTCCACATTTTCGTTCTCTATGAAAGTGGAAGTCGCCGACACGCAGCCGCGTCGCTACCTCAACAATCAAATCCCCGAGCTGCACGATGCCAAAATTTTGATTGTGGACGACAACGCCACGAATCGGCGCATTTTGGAGCAGCAATGCCACACCTGGGGCATGAAGCCCGAGCTCGCCGCGTCAGGGCAGCAGGGGTTGAGTATCGTGCGGCGCGAACCCGAACTGGATATCGCGATCGTGGACATGCACATGCCAGAGATGGATGGCGTGCAGTTTGCCCGTGCGGTGCGCCAGATACGCTCTGAAGCTGAGTTGCCGATGGTCATGCTCAGCTCGGTAGGCAAACCGGATAACGAAGGCGGACTGTTCGCTCGCTATCTCTCAAAACCCACCCGTCAATCACAATTGTTCGATACACTCATTGCCGTGCGGGCTCAGTTTCACAAGCCCGCGATCGCCTCTAAATCCCCCAGTTCAGCCAAAAAGTCTGGCGCGGGTATCAACCTCGCCAAACGCTACCCGTTCAGAATTTTGGTAGCGGAAGATAATACGATCAATCAAAAAATTGCGCTGCGTTTCCTGGCTCGCATCGGTTACGTGGGGGACATTGCCGCAAACGGGTTTGAAGCGATCGATGCGCTGCAACGACAACAGTACGACCTCATATTTATGGACGTACAAATGCCCGAGATGGACGGGATTGAAGCCACGCAACGCATTATCGAAATTTGGGGCAACGATCGCCCTCGCATCATCGCCATGACCGCCAATGCTCTGCAAGGCGATCGCGAATCCCTGCTGGCTTCAGGCATGGACGACTACGTCAGCAAACCCTTTTCATTCGCCACTATTCAAGAAGTCATCGAAAAGTGGGGCGAACTCCTGATGGATTCATCCGAAGAGGGAGAAACTGAGAAGCCCTAGCCTCGCAAAAGCTGGGTTAGCGGGAACAGCAAATATTCCAGATAAAACAGTTTCCAAATGAGCTGATAGTAGCCGTACATGGCTTCGCGATCGCGCTCCGTCAGCCGCCACCGTTCCCACCACAGCACGCCCAATCCACCCAAGTGAATCGCGATCGCCATCGGCGCGTTCAAACTAGATAGAAAGAAGCTCGCGATCGCCATTGCCACATACGACAGACTCAGCAAGACCAGAGAACCGTTAAAAATTCGGTCTTGACCCAGCTTGAGGGAGAACGTGGCGATGTCGAATTGGCGATCGCCTTCCATATCGGGAATGTCTTTGAAAATCGCAATAACGAACGTAAACGCGAGGATGAACGCGACTAATGCCCACAGAGCGGGCGTGGGAACTACAGACAGACCGAATGCAGAGCGAAAGTACGTAAAAAAGCCGAAATTGACCACTAATCCACGCACGCTGTAGATGCACAACGAGGCGAAAAATGCAAACCGTTTCAAGCGAATCGGCGGTGCGGAGTAGGCCGTGCCGATGAGGGTGCTGAGCGCGACGGTAGCGAATAAATAGGGATTGGTGAAGCCCGCGATCGCCAATCCGAGAATGCCCAATCCGGCGACGACGGCAATTCCCTGATTCACCGTCATCGCGCCTGAAGCGAGGGGGAGTTTGGGTTTGTTAACGCGATCGATGTCGATGTCGAAGAGTTGATTGAGGCCGACGATGTAGACGTTCGTACTCAAACAGGCGACGAGGGCGATCGCCACCTCTCTCCAGCCGCTCGACCACGCTTGTCCGGGGGCGAGGGCGAGCAGGTACAAGCCCAACAAACTCGCCGTCGTGCCGTAAATCGTGTGGGGGCGGGAGAACCGCCAGAGCGCTTCTAGCTTGTCTGCCAGGGTGGATGCGGGGGCAACGGTGGCTACGCGATCGCTCATACGCTTGTGACCGACTCTCTGATGACGTGTTCTCTAGGGTTATTTCGTAGCCGTCAGCAACCCGAATTTAACCAGCCCCCGCGCGTATCCCCGCGACATTAACCGCAGCGACAGCGTGGCGCGAATGGTTTGCCATCCCGCCAGAACCACTTTGGGCAGCACGGTTAGATCTTTCGCCGAATCGATGACGACATCCCAGAACGGGGCGACTTCCTCCGACCAGTCTTCGGTACGGATGGATTGAAAATTGAGATCGGCGGCGATCGCCTCGTACTCCGACAGGCTGACCACGTAGGGCAAACAATACACGTCGTAGATTTGCTCCAAATGCTGGCGCTCGTCCGCACTCAAATCCCCTTCGCGATGACACCACGTCGCCAGTGCCAGCCTGCCGCCGGGTTTGAGGACGCGCCGACATTCCGAGAGGAACTGGCGCTTGTCGGGCATGTGTTCGCCACTTTCTAGCGTCCACACCAAATCGAAACTGTCATCCGGGAAGGGCATATCGAGCGCGTCGGCCACTCGGAATTCCGCGCGATCGCTTAAATTCATTTCTTTCGCGCGATCGCCAGCGCGTCCGGCCTGGACGGGACTGAGAGTAATACCCGTGGCGCGAGCATTGAGGCGATCGGCCAGATACAAGCTACTGCCGCCGATGCCGCAGCCTACGTCTAGGAGGGAGGCGATCGCGTCAGGATTCACCTCATCGCCGTAGCTCCAATTCAGAAAGCGATCGATCAGGTCGATTTGGGCTTGGCGGCGGGACACTCGGGGCGCGCCCGGTTCGTAGTAGCCGTGGTGCATGTGTTCGCCCCACACCTGCTCCCAGAGGCCGGATGAGGCATCGTAAAAGGTTTTGATATCGCGATTGAGAGCTTCGCGGCGATCGCGCGGGAAAGCCTCGGTTGCTAGCGTTTCGGTCACCGTCACCCTCAAGCATTCGAGATGGCATCGAGTCGGAACGCGCGGTGGATGGCTTGCAACGCTTTTTCCCCATCCCGCACGGGAACCACACAACTCACTTTAATCTCGGACGTTGAAATCATCTCGATATTAATGTTCTCTCCAGCTAGCGCCTGGAACATCCGCGCCGCCGTGCCGGGATGATCCTCCATCTGCGCCCCCACCACGCTCACTTTGGCGATCGCTTCATCCACCACCACTTCGCCACAGCCCAACTCTTCCGACACCGCCCGCAGCGTAGCGGCGGCAGCGTGAGCCTGGTCGCTGGACGTTGTAAACGCAATGTCATTGGTAATCGAACCGGGACGAAGCTCCTTCAAACTCTGACTCTGCACGATCGTATCCACTCCCACACCCGCTTCAGCCAGACGGCGGAACACTTTGGCTGCATTGCCGGGGAGGTCGGGGACGTGCAGGATGGCGAGGCGAGATTGATGGCGATCGAGGGCAACGCCGCGCACGGGATAGCTGCCCGAAATCGGTTCTTCAGCGGGCACGTCGGCCACCGCAAACGGCACGATTTGAAAATGCTGGCTCAGTTGCAACGCCGCATCGCTGGCGCGATCGCTGGCGATCGTGCAGCTCACCTTAATCTCGGACATCGAGATCATCTGAATATTGATGCCCGCCGCCCCCAACACCTCGAACATCTCCGCCGCAATGCCGGGACGACCGATCATCCCCGCCCCCGAAATGCTCACCTTGGCAATCTCGGCATCTACAATCGTCTGCTCGGCGTTGAGGGCTTGGGCGATCGCCTCTGCCACCTCTCCCGCCCGCTCGCTCTGCGAAGATTCCAGCGTGAAAGCGATGTCGTTCAGCCCCGATGCATCTCCACTCGCCGAGGCGTGAACCGACTGCAAAATCAGATCCACGTTGATATCGGCAGCGGCGATCGCCTCGAAGAGCTGCGCCGCAATGCCGGGGCGATCGGGCACGCGCAGGAGGGCAATTTTGGCCTGAGCGCGATCGACCGTCACCGCATCCACCGCCTGAGCCAGCTCGATCCCCGTCAACACCGATCGCGACGAGGGCACGGGCGGGCGGCGATGCGAGAGGGCGGATAATACTGCCGTGCCGGGAGCGTCCGACATGCTGGAGCGCACCACCAGTTTCATGCCGTAGTTCCGCGCGATTTCCACCGCGCGCGGGTGCAGCACTTGCGCCCCCAAACTCGCCAGCTCCAGCATTTCCGAACTGTCAATTTCAGCCAGCAACTGCGCTTCGGGCACTAGGCGCGGGTCGGTGGTGAGGATGCCGGGTACGTCCGTGTAGATTTCACAGGCCGAGGCTTCCAGCGCCACCGCCAGCGCCACCGCCGACGTATCCGATCCGCCCCGTCCCAGCGTGGTAATTTCCAAATCCACCAGACTGGAAATTCCCTGAAACCCCGCCACGACGACCACTTTGCCCTGATTGAGATGGCGCAGTAGGCGATCGGGATTGATTTCGATAATGCGAGCGCGGGTGTGTTCGCGCTCTGTCAGAATGCCCACCTGCGCGCCCGTCATCGACACTGCCGGACAGTCGAGCTGCTGCAACGCCATTGCCAGCAGCGCAATGCTCACCTGCTCCCCCGACGACAGCAGCATATCCAGCTCGCGACAGTAATGCGGCGTGCTTTGGGGCGGCGGCGCAATGTCATTTGCCAAGTTCATCAGGCGATCGGTATCTTTGCCCATCGCCGAGACCACCACCACCACCTGATGCCCGTCTCGTACCGTCGCGGCCACCCGTTCGGCCACCTTGCGAATGCGATCGGTGGAGCCGACGGACGTGCCGCCGTATTTCTGGACGATGAGTGCCATGAGAAGTCGATTCTTGCAGTGCCCGTGAATACTTTACAGTACGGATTTGGGGCATGTTGCGAGTTGGCCGGGATCGCGATGCAGAGAGGGGAAATCTACCCTTACGAAGATTTGGGGGTCTGGGCTATGCTGGTGTCCCCGGCGACTTTGCCGCGATCGCTCCTTTACAATCGCGATCGGGCGTGCTTAGCAAAGTGTCGGTCGCGATGCGCTCGCACCCGACCTCTCGCCGAGCACTCCTGGTTTTAGCACCTTTTTTCGTTCGCACCTACTCGACTTATGACACACACACCGATGCGCTGGCTGACTGAAGAACGCGATGCCTGTGGCGTCGGCTTTATTGTCGATCCGTCCGGTCATCTCAGTCACGATACGATTTCTCAGGCTCTGCGCGCCCTCGTCTGCATGGAACACCGAGGCGGCTGCGGCAGCGACAGCGACAGCGGCGACGGGGCGGGAATTCTCACCGCGATCCCCTGGAAACTCCTGAGCGATTGGGCGGCGAACGAATCCATTACCCTGCCCGATACGGAATCCGTCGGCGTGGGGATGCTGTTTCTACCCGCCAACGACGACTTGCGCGCGCAGGTGAAAACCGAGATCGCCGCCTACCTCGACACCACGGACTATCAACTCGTCG
>JBCBTL010000120.1:0-7143 GCA_039818705.1 Cyanobacteria bacterium J06639_1 | reverse complement strand
CGCCGGTTCGGAGGCAGAGTGTCCGGCTGCAGGAGCGAGAAACAATCGCGATCTCGGCCAGACTCGATGCACGTCCCAAGCGGTTTTGGGCGGACAGACGACATCATAACGACCTTGGACGATTGCACCGGGGACGTGGTGGATGGCTGCCATACCGTCGAGCAGCGGTTTGGCGAGAAAGCCCAGATGACGGACGTAATGACATTCCAGCGCGGCGAAGGCTCGCGATCGCTCCCCCAACTCCACGTCCCCCTCGAACGCGCGCGCGTGCAAACGACTCGTGCTCGCTTCCCAGCGCCACCACGCGCTAGCTGCTGCCTGACAGACGACAGGGTCGTCAGACGTGAGGCGATCGTAGTAGGCCGCAACGAGGTCGTGCTGTTGGGAGCGGGGGATGAGCTGTGCGAACTGCGTCCAGGCTTCCGGAAAAAGCGCATTCGCCCCCGATTGATAAAACCAAGCCAGCTCTCTTGCTCGCATTAAAAACACGCCGCGCAGAATCAGCGCCAGTACATTAATAGGGTGAGCTTGAGCGTAGGCGATCGCCAGCGTACTGCCCCACGACCCCCCGAAAAGAACCCAGCGGTCGATTTCGAGATGCTGCCGGATGGTTTCTAAGTCAGCAACCAAATGAGCCGTCGTATTATTCGTCAAACATCCGAGCGGCTTACTTTTCCCCGCGCCGCGCTGATCGAAGAGGATGATGCGATAGCGATCGGGATCGAAATAGCGACGGTGATGTGGAAACGTGCCGCTGCCCGGCCCGCCGTGTAAAAAGACCACCGGCACGCCCAGCGGCGACCCCGATTGTTCGACGTAAAGGACGTGTCCGTCGCTGACGGCAAGCATCTCCGTGGCATACGGCTCGATTGATGGATACACGCGATTCCTCTGGCGACGAACGCTATTATCGCCCGCACCCATGCACGGGGATCGATTGCCTCGCGATCGATCCCCTCAGCAGCCTGGAAGTCCCGGAGGCGATCGCCACACTCCAAGTCCGTCCTGCCATCCCTCGAACTGATGTCCCTGAGGCTGCCCGAGATTTCACATCCAGATTTTGGAAGATCGTCCGAACGGGATGCTAGGCTGTACAAGCGCAAAAAACGCATGGCGGGCGTAGCCAAGGGGTTAAGGCACTGGGTTGTGGTCCCAGCATTCGTGGGTTCAAGTCCCATCGTCCGCCCTCATTACTTCAAAACTCACGTGCGGGATCGACACGACAGGCTGTTTCCACTCGAGACGGCCTCAGTTGTTCGACAAGCCTGCATGTCTTCCGGAAGAACTTTAGAAGCAGACGCGATCGCCCCAGCTCGGGTCGAGGCCACAAATTCCCATCCCCGATCCGCTCGTCCGCATCTGGAGCGAGCTGATTTCGTACATTGATGAAAGAGATTAGAGATGGGCTTCGAGCTCGATCGCCCACGCAATTCAGGAGGCAAGCATGACCGTTTCCACCTCAACCCGAATGACTTTAGCCGAGTATCTTGCCTATGACGACGGTACTGATACTCGCTACGAGCTCGCGAACGGAGAATTGGCGGCCATGCCCCCCGAAAGCACCCTTAATAACCGCATTGCGACTTTGCTTCTCATCTATTTTTCTCAACAGGGTATACCGTTCTACTGCTTGAGTATAGGGACAGAAATTGTCACCAGTGGGAGCCGCGCCACGACTCGGCTCCCCGATCTACTCGTCCTCACCGAAGAGCTGGCAGAGGCATTGGATGGAGCGACTCGCTCGACGATTACCTTGGACATGCCTGCTCCTCAGCTTGTCGTGGAAGTGGTCAGTCCTGGCGCGGACAATCGCGATCGCGACTATCGCTACAAGCGATCGGAGTACGCTGCCCGTGGCATTGCTGAATACTGGATCGTCGATCCGCATCAACAAAAAGTGACGATTCTCGAATGGGTGTCTGGACTCTACGAAGAGCGGGCGTTCTCGAACGATGAGCTGCTGCTCTCACCCACGTTTGGGGAATTGACGCTGACTGCCGGGCAGCTCTTGCGCGCCGAGCTTTGAACTATTGATGTAGCGATGTTCTCAGAAAGGTAGTGCGAGCCGAGCGCACGGAGTCTCGACGAGTCTTTAGAATTGTTACCAGTCCGATTTGCTGCTACCTAACGCTTGCTTGCTATGGCTCTCCCGACCGAATCGCCCACTCCCGCACCTGACAACCCTCGTTCTCCAGAGCCTCCCGGTACAGACCCTCGCGAGAATGGCTTTTGGCACGTCTTGCGCGATCGCGATTTCCTGGCGCTGTGGAGCGGTCAGGTCTTCTCGCAGCTCGCGGATAAGGTGTTCCTGGTGCTGGCAGTGGCGATCGTCTCAGCGAACTTTCAGCCCGAGGGAGAATCCATCAGCCGTTGGGTGTCGGCGGTGATGATCGCGTTTACGATTCCAGCCATCTTGTTCGGCTCGGTGGCTGGGGTGTACGTCGATCGCTGGTCGAAAAAAGCGGTGATGGTAGCGACGAACGTGCTGCGAGGCGTATTGGTGCTGGGCATTCCGGCACTGCTGTGGGTGGCGCGCGACTGGCCGAGCGTAGGGGCTTGGCCGCTGGGCTTCGTAGGACTCTTGGCGGTCGTGTTTGCCGTTTCGACCCTGACTCAGTTTTTCGCCCCCGCCGAACAGTCTGCCATTCCGGCGATCGTCGAATCTCGCTATTTGCTCTCGGCCAACTCCCTCTACACCACCACGATGATGGCTTCGGTGATCGTAGGCTTCGCGATCGGCGAGCCTCTGTTGGGATTGGCAAACCGTCTGGCGAGCCGCTGGTTCCCGCAATACGGCGACCTCGGAGCTGACGTTGCCGTTGGCGCGGGCTACATCCTGGCGGGCATCATCTTGATTTTGATGCAGGTGAATGAAGGCGATCGCCGTTCCCGCGCTGGCCGCCGCGTTTGGGAAGACATTCGCGAAGGCTTAGACTACCTCACCCGCGCCCCTCGCGTCCGAGGGGCGATCGTGCAGCTCGTGGTGCTGTTTTCGATTTTTGCAGCGCTAGCGGTATTGGCCGTCCGCATGGCGGAAACCATCCCTAACTTGGGCACGGCGCAGTTCGGCATTTTGCTGGCAGCCACAGGGGTCGGTCTCGCCCTCGGCGCGTTCGTAGTGGGGGAGTGGGGCGATCGCTTTGCCCGCGAAACTTGGAGTCAGTGGGGCTTGGGGGGTGTAACCCTGATGTTGGGGGCGATCGCGGCTAGCCCGCGCCTGTTGAGCGTAAGTCTCGCCCTGATCGCGCTGTTGGGCTTTTTCGCCGCGTGGGTGGGCGTGCCGATGCAAACCACGATTCAGGACGAAACCCCAGTAGAAATGCGCGGCAAAGTGTTTGGCTTGCAAAACAACGTCGTCAACATCGCCCTCAGTTTGCCCTTGGCACTGGCTGGCATTGCCGAAACGAGATTCGGCCTCTCTCCGGTGCTGTGGGGACTGGCCGCAACTGCCGCGATCGCCGCCCTCCTCACCCGCAATGCGTTCGATTCAGAGCCGTTACACGTTGTCTCCGAAGCCTCGCCAACAGATTCACCCGATGCAACCCAGTCGGCAGAGATGGGCGATCGCGAGGCCGTGACGACCCAGTAAGCCGATGCGACTTTGCTTCAATAAAGGTAATCCGCAGAGGATGCCCCCATGCAAACTCGAACTGATAGTGCTATCACGCGCGATCGCTTTCACATCGGCGATCGCCAGCTTCGTCTCCCCGAGCCCGGCGCAGTTTCGATCTCGCGAGGATGGAGCTGGGCGGAGTACGAACTCTTTTTGGCACAGATGGGCGATCGCGCTGGATTTCGTGCGGCATTCGACCGAGGAGTATTGGAAATCGTGTCGCCGTCGATAAACCACGAAGAAGTGAAACGCTTGCTCGGTCGGCTCGTGGAACTATTGGCGGAAGCGGAAAACCGACCCTATCGCGTGTTGGGCAGCGCCACCTGGAAAAAGCGTTCGGCAGAACGCGGCATCGAACACGACGACTGCTTCTATATCCAGAACGAACGGCTCGTACGCGGCAAGCAAATTATCGATCTCGACGCTGGCGAACCGCCGCCGGATTTGGCAATCGAAATCGACGTGTACAGCAGCTCGAAACAACGCGACGACATTTTCGCCACGATGGGCGTACCCGAAATTTGGCGGTTCCGTCAAAACTCTGTCTTCGTTCTCAAGCTGGAGTCTGACGAGTACGTCCCGAGCGAACAGAGTCTGGCATTCCCCTGGTTCTCAGCTTGCGAACCCGAGCGATTTTTAACGATGGCTCGCTCTAATTCTCTAGTTGAAGTGACAGAGTATTACCAATATTTCCTCGATCGCGAACTTTCGAAGCTCGACCCTATCGGTCACGCTCGTCGCAAGCAATACGTCGCTTACCGCCGCATCGTGAAACCTGCGATGGGAGATGCTGCCGATCGCGCCATTGCTCGTCTCGCACTAACGGACAAAGGGGAGGCAGAGGCGATCGCGATCCTCAGCTACAGTCAGCGGGTGCGGGATTTGCCGAAAGACGAGAGGGCAGAGGCGATCGCGCGGCTGCTGAAGAACGCGACAGAACTGGCCTAGCTCTCTATCCGACGCGATTTGTATCCAGACCTAGCTTTCCTCTACGCTAGCCCTACGGGTTTTAGGCGCGGAGTTTCATGCACGTCGCTTGGTTGGGTAAAAAATCTCCCTTTTGCGGGAACGTGACCTACGGACGCGAGGTGACCAATGCTCTGCAAGATCGCGGGCATCGCGTTAGCTTCCTCCATTTCGCCGACGAAGGCGACGTTCCGGACGACGAGGTATCGCTGCCGTTTCTATACAAATCGCAGATCTACACGCTGCCCAACCCGAAAGCAAACAAAGTGCTGGCAGATGCGCTGCGATCGCTTCAACCCGATATCGTCCACGCCTCGCTTGCCCTCTCGCCGCTCGATTTCACCCTGCCCGACCTGTGTGCGGAGTTGGGATTGCCTTTAGTAGCGACGTTTCATCCGGCGTTCGATCGCCGTCGCCGCAATTTTGCCTCGCGCACGCAGCATTTGCTCTACCAGATCCACGCGCCGTCGCTGGCGAACTACGATCGCGTCATCGTGTTTTCAGAAATTCAGCGGGAACTGCTGATTTCGCTGGGGCTGACTCCCGAGCGAGTTGTGGTGATTCCGAATGGCGTGGATGTTACGAAATTCTCTCCTGGGGCTTCCGCCATCAAGCAGGAACTGGATGCGGACATTCTGTTCGTATATCAGGGACGGATTTCGCCGGAAAAGAATACTGAGGCCATGCTGAAAGCCTGGAAACAGTCGCAGTTGGGCGATCGCGTGAAGCTGGCGCTCGTCGGTGATGGCCCCCAAGCGGCAACGCTGCAAAGCTTTTATCCGGCTGAGTACGGCGTGGTGTGGATGGGGTTTGTGGCGGACGAGCAACGCCGCATCGAGATTTTACGCGGGGCGGATGCCTTTATTTTGCCGTCTTTGGTGGAGGGACTGTCGCTATCGCTGTTGGAGGCGATGGCTTGTGGGGCGGCGGCGATCGCGACAGATGTCGGCGCGGACGGCGAAGCGCTCGACGGCGGCGCGGGGATTCGCTTGTCTCCCCATAAAGTCGCTACGTCGCTGACCACATTACTGCCGATGCTGTGCGAGCATCCCGAGTTCGTGCAGATGTTGCAGCGGAAGGCTCGCTGGCGGACGATCGAACGCTACACCCTCGATCGCAATATCGATCGGATCGAAATGCTGTACGCCGAATTACTCGGTACGGATGTGCCGCGCGGCTTGCGGACTGGTGGGACTCAAGGGGTTGCGGTCGGCTCTTGAGCGGATTTTAGCCAGGGTCGCCACGCGGCTGAAAATTCTCCGGCGGCGATCGCTTCTCGCATTTTGCGGGTGAACGTCATCAGCTCCGCGATGTTGTGGATGGATAGGAGCGTGTAGCCCAGCAGTTCTTTCGAGCGGATCAGGTGACAGAGGTAGGCGCGGGTGTAGTGGGTGCAGGTGTAGCACTCGCATTCGGGATCGATGGGGAAGAATTCTTCGCGATGCACTTGGTTTTTGATGTTCCAGCGATCGCCTCGACTCAACACCGCCCCGTGACGAGCCAACCGAGTAGGAATCACGCAGTCAAATAGATCCACTCCTGCGGCCACCGATTCGGCCATTTCGGTGTACGTGCCCACTCCCATCAGATAGCGTGGGCGATCTTCGGGCAGTTCGGCGGCGGCAGCCTGGACGATGGGAGGAATCAGCGCGGGTGGTTCGCCGACGCTGACCCCACCGATCGCGTATCCGGGTAGGTCGAACTGGACGATCTCGCGTGCCGATTGTTGTCGCAAATCCAGAAACATGCCCCCCTGAACGATGCCGAATAGAGCTTGATCGGGGCGCTGGTGGGCTTTGATGCAGCGCTCTAGCCATGCGGTCGTGCGCTTCACTGCGTTTGCGACGTCTTCACGCTCGGCGGGATAGGGCGGGCATTCGTCGAAGGCCATGATGATGTCGGCACCGAGGGCGTTTTGAATCTGGATCGATCGCTCTGGGGTGAATCGAATGATGTCGCCGTCGCGGGGGGATTTGAACGTCACGCCGTCATCGTCAAGCGATCGCATGTCGCTCAAACTAAACACCTGAAACCCGCCCGAATCAGTCAATATCGGCCCCGGCCACTGCATGAACTGATGCAGTCCACCCGCCTTTTGCACGATGCTTTCGCCCGGTTGTAAGTGCAGGTGATAAGTGTTGCTGAGGACGACATGCGCTCCCGCTGCTTTCACTTGGTCGGGGGTGACGGTTTTGACGTTGGCGAGCGTGCCCACGGGCATGAAGCAGGGGGTTGGAATGTCGCCGTGGGGGGTGTGAAATGTACCCGCGCGAGCGTGAGTGTTGGGACAGCGCGCGTCGAGGGTGAAAGAAAATGGTGAAGCAGTCAAAGGCTGTTGCTCTGGCGATCGAACCTTTGCCATCATGCCACTCGCGCGAAGCTCGAAAAATAGCTAGCGCGCTTTAGCGATCGCTCAATCCATCCAGACAATGAATTTGAGTTGCGCCTTTGATACCCTGAACGCGGGGATCTTCGTTGAGAGCGCGATCGAGACATGACCACAGCTACGGACATCGGTACATTAGTGAGCCATGGGAGCGACCGCGAGCGAGCGACTATTGCAG
>JBCBTL010000119.1:0-7166 GCA_039818705.1 Cyanobacteria bacterium J06639_1 | reverse complement strand
CGAGCACTTCGCCCAGACGGGTTAGCGGCCACAGCAGGCGCTGCGTTAGGAACACCATGACGCTGTAAGTGCCTGCGGAGAGGTTGCCCTCAACTGCTTCTAGACCGCCGAATACCAAAATGGCGAGGAAGCCCAGCAAAATGATGATGCGAATGAGGGGGATGAAAGCGGCGCTGAGGGCGATCGCTTTGCGGTTGCTGGTTTGATAGGCTTCGCTATCGAGATTGACGCGATCGGCTTCGTAGGGTTCGGCGGTGAAGCTTTTAATCGTCGCCATGCCGCTGAGATTGTTGGACAAGCGCCCGTTTAGCAAGCCCACTTTTTCGCGCACTTTGCCGTAGCGGGGGGCGAGTCGCTTTTGAAACTGAACCGCTCCAGCCAAAATGAACGGCATCGGCAACACCGCCATCCACGCCACGCTAGGAGCCATCACGAAAAACGCGCCGCCGATGATGACGACCGTGGTCGCTACCTGCAAAACTTCATTCGCCCCGACATCTAAAAAGCGTTCGAGTTGATTGATGTCGTCGTTGAGGACGGACATCAGCCCGCCCGTACTGCGCTCCTCAAAATAGGCCATCTCCATTTGCTGGAGGTGTTGGTAAGCCTCCAATCGCAAATCGTGCTGAATTTGCTGCGCTAGTTCTCGCCACAGTCGGGAATAAGCATACTCAAATGCCGACTCTAGTCCCCACACCACCACGCTCAGCAGTGCTAAGGTCACCAGCTGCTGCTCGATCGCTACGATCCCTAGCCGTGCTAACAGCGAATCCTGCTGCTGCACCACTACGTCCACCGCTGCCCCGATTAAAGCGGGAGGGGCGAGATCGAAAATCTTGTTCGAGACGGAACAGGCGATCGCCAGCCAAATATCGTGCCGATAGGCTCGCCCGTAAGCCATCAAATACCGCAGCGGATGCATCGCAAACACTCGTTTCGCCAGACGACTATGCTACCAACTCCGAGAGCCGGATCGGCTTGACGACAAAGCACGTAAAACCTATGTCCCGCAAGCTAGATCTGTTCTCAGCTTCGCGCTTGAGACACTGGATTAATGCCTTACAGCATATTGTGCTGTATCAACAGTTTGATAAAGTTACGCTTGCGTTTATAAGACTCGCTTAGCTGCTTCGCATAAGCGTCGAATTCTGCGCCGCGATCGAGACGTTCTAAAATATTTCGCACTTTTTCCAATAATTTGACGGCTTGTTTATAGGCTTTGTTGTCGGTTTGTTTTATCAGCGGCTCAATCGCAGGTTGATAGATGGCAATCGCATCTTCGGGAACGTTAATCGCTCTGGCTTCAGCCAACTGCATCCAAAGCTGCTGACTGCAATTTCCGTTCTGGGCAGCGCGCCAAGCGTCTTCAATTTTCTCCTCCCACAAATAGATGCCGACCAGCAGTGAATGCCCTTTTTGTCCCCAATAGTAGGGAGCGTGTGGGGATTTCGCGTAGGCTTGTTTGACGTGAGCGATCGCGCGATCGCGCCATCCCGTCCACGTACCGCCCGAGTCTGCATGTTGCTTGAGCTGTTGATAGCCGCGCACGGACGGCAAACGGATAAACCGCTGCCAAATAATTTCCACTGCGTCTTCAAATTGCCCTTGTCGTTCGTAGAGATTGACAAGACAGTCTTCGAGTCTGTAAGTCGAATTCGATCCCTGAAATTCGTTCGTGCCTCGCTCCGCCCAGGCGATCGCTTCGTCCGGATTCCCGCGATCTCGATACAGTTCGGCAATTTTGAGATAGCGGTCGGGTCTGGATAAATCATTCGAGATTGTTTCGACTAATTCTTCGAGCGTTCCAGTCGTTTCCACCAACGCTTCTTTCAACTGATTCAGCTTCATGCGCCGGAAGTCGTAATACTCTTTTCGCTCGCTCCCGATGGGTGAAAGTCTTTCCCAATCAGCATCGACTAACTGACGGTAGGCTTGTATGCCTTCATCACCCAAAACGTCAGCATAGATTTCTAGAGCATTGTGGAAAAACCCGAAGCCTGACTCCAATTCGATATCGAGGAGGCGTTCGGCGAGGGCGCTCGGGTTGGGTTTGGCAATTTTGCAGGCGCGCAGGTGGAGATCTTGAACCTGCTCCATGATGGGAGACATGTTGCCGTTCGAGTCATCAATGCTGTTGAGTGCATCGTCGAGCATGGCGATCGCCTCTTCGCACAGTTCGACAACATCGCTGGCATACCCCATCTCTATCAAGGTTTCGAGGCCGTCAACTGCTTGCTGTACTTCGTCGGCATAGCCATCCGCTGCGTAATAATCGACAAATTCGCCAATCGGGATCGCGTTTTGCAAGGCTCGTCGAAATGTCTTGATATCCGCTCCTCCAGTGTGAGATGCCGCTGCTTTCATCAAGAGGTTTTCGCGCCAGCGGGTGTCTTCCATCGCCCGATCGAGAATCAATTTCACCAGCACGTCGCGCTCTTGTCGCCCCAAAAAGTCCCGCACGTCAGCCATCGTCGTTCCCGAATGAGTGACAATGCCGTCGGGTTGGTACGGAGGCGGCTCGTCAATCCATGCCAACCCTACGGCGACACAGTGCTTGCAGAAATACCCGTCTACTCCCATCGGACAAGTGCATCGCGAGTCGATCCCTTCACCGCGCAACCAGATTTGAACGTGATAAGTCTCTGTCCCAGACACGTCCGCTACGATGCGATCGCCTATTTCTGCCAGCGAGTGTACAGCTCCTGACTCGAAATAATCTTGACCGCGCTCGAAGGAACGCTCCCCCGCAAGGTTGACGAGCAACTCTTCATCGAGAATTTCGCTGAACGAAGACATGAACGCACTACGCCACTATCGGATGGACGGGATCGGATGGACGGGGTCGACACCATCGCCCTCATTGTGTCATCCACGTCAGAACGCAGCACTACCGCAAAGCTGCGAGAGAGCGCCAATAACGTGACGATCGACGTTGGCAAACTCTAAGTTTCGTAATGGCTTCGCCACACGGACTGAAGCCGATGAAATCGAGGACTATGATATGTCGCAGGCTCCTGATGTTGGGGGCTTGTTTTTCGTTGATGCATGAAGGATCTCATATGACCTCATCCCGGATGGCGGCACTGCTCGACGCTCTTCGCAAGCGCAGCGCGCTGAAAGTGATTAGCGGTTTGAACAATTTCGACGCGCGCTCGGTGCAGATCGTCGTCCGTGCGGCTCAGCTCGGCGGCGCGACGTTTGTCGATATTGCCGCCGATACCGACCTCATTGCCATGACGCGATCGCTGATCGACCTTCCCATCTGCGTGTCTGCGGTCGAACCGCAAAAACTCGCGGCTGCCGTAGCGGCTGGAGCCGACCTGGTTGAAATCGGCAATTTCGATAGTTTTTACGCCCAGGGGCGCGAGTTTTCTGCAAATGAAGTGAAGGCACTGACGCGCGAAACGCGAGCCCTACTGCCCGACACGATGCTATCCGTCACCGTGCCCCACACGCTGACCCTCGATCGCCAGGCCGAACTGGCCGAGCAGTTGCAAACCCTGGGAGCTGACCTAATTCAGACCGAAGGTGGCACCAGCAGCCAGCCCCACAGCAGTGGAGCCATGGGCGCGATCGAAAAAGCCGCTCCCACATTGGCGGCGGCTTACGACATTAGTCGTGCAGTCTCGATTCCAGTGCTGTGCGCGTCGGGCTTATCCGCCGTGACGATAGGGATGGCGATCGCCGCTGGAGCCTCCGGCGTGGGCGTGGGGTCGGCCGTGAACAAGCTCGATAGCGAAATTGCCGCTATTGCCCAGGTGAGATCGCTAGCTGACGCGATCGCTCGTGCCGCTGCAGTCACCGCCTGAGTCGATTCTGACGAGTTTTAATGTTTTGTTAATCTTTGCTGGGGCGGCCTCCTCGAACGGGGTAGGTCGCCCCTTATCATGAACGTACCGAATTGTGCTGTAGATAACGTTGACTAGCGAACTTCAGTCCTACCCCCTCATTCCTTTGCGGGATACGGTGTTGTTTCCGTGTTTGGCAACGCCGCTGCTCATCGGGCGCGAGCGATCGCTCCGAGCGCTAGAGGAAGCCGTGAAAGGCGATCGTAAAGTCGTCCTCGTCACCCAAAAAAATGGCTCTGAAGACGACCCGTTTGCCAAGCACCTGCATCGGGTGGGGACGCTAGCCGACATTCATCAAGTGGTGCGCTTGCCCGATCATTCCGTCAAGATTTTGGTGGAAGGATTGATGCGCGTCAGGATCGCGCGGTTTCAGCGGCGCAATCCTGCCTTTCACGTCGCGATCGAACCTTTAGAGCTGGTACAGCCGGAAGCTGATGACGCGAATGGCGATCGCTGGCAGATTCTCAGACAAATCTTGCTGGATGACTTTGCGAAGTTCGTCGGCTCGCATCCTAAATTGCCGGAAGCAGCTTACGAATCCGTGCAGGACATCGACACTCTCGATCGCCTCGCCGACGCGATCATGTCGTTTTTGCCTGCCTCGACCGCCGAGAAACAGGCGCTTTTGGCCGAATGCAACGTGGGGGAGCGGGCGATCGCTGCCGGTCAGCTTTTGTTCCGGCATGTCGAACTGATTCAGATCGAGCGCGAGATTCAGACGAAAGTGCGCCAGCAGGTGGAAAAGTCGCAGCGGGAGTTTTTCTTGCGCGAGCAGCTCAAAGTGATTCAAACCGAGCTGGGCGAAGACCTCGACGACCTGGCGGAGCTGAAGCAGCAATTAGAAACCGTAGGCATCGATCGCGAGCATTGGCATCGCGTCGATCGCGAGCTGAAACGGCTGGAACAGTTGCCCAGCTCGTCGGCAGAGTCGGGGGTGATTCGCAACTATTTGGAATGGTTAGCGGCGCTGCCCTGGACGCAGCTCGACGAAGAAAAGTTAGATCTCGATCGCGCTGAAGACATTCTCGATCGCGACCACTACGGTCTGGCCAAAGTAAAAGAGCGCATTCTGGAATTTTTGGCCGTGCGGCAACTGCTGTTGCGCCAGGATGATGCGGCCAATCCGCCCGTGATTCTGTGTTTGGTTGGCCCGCCAGGGGTGGGAAAAACGAGCTTGGCGCAGTCGATTGCCAGCAGCTTGGGTCGCCGCCTGGTGCGGGTCAGCTTGGGAGGCGTTCACGACGAGTCGGACATTCGCGGCCACCGTCGCACCTACGTCGGGTCGATGCCCGGTCGCATGTTGCAAGCCCTGCGCAATGCTGGCACTCGCAATCCCGTTATGCTGCTGGATGAAGTGGACAAGATGGGTCAATCTTTCCAGGGCGATCCGGCAGCAGCGCTGCTGGAAGTACTCGATCCCGAGCAGAACGGTACGTTCAGCGATCGCTACATCGACATCCCCTTCGATCTCAGTCAGGTCTTTTTCGTCTGTACCGCGAATACCGCGGAGACGATTCCGGGGCCGTTGCTCGATCGCATGGAAGTGGTGCGGCTGGGGGGGTACACCGAAGCCGAGAAAATTGCGATTTCGCGCAAATATCTGCTGCCCAAACAGGTGCAACGACACGGCCTGGAGGACAAAGCGCTGGACGTGAAGCCCAAGGCGTTGCAGCGGATGATTCGGGAATACACCCGCGAAGCTGGGGTTCGCAGTCTGGAACGGACGATCGGCTCGCTCTGTCGGAAAGCAGCGCGGCGATCGCTCGTCCAAACCAAAGCCTCCCAGCAGGTGAATGCTCGCAACTTGGAAACCTACCTCGGTCAGCCCAAATACTTGCCCGAAGCCAAAGACACGCAGGATCGAGTCGGCATCTGTACCGGGCTGGCCTGGACTCCCTACGGCGGCTGCACCCTGCCCATCGAAGTCAACATCATGTCCGGGAAAGGCAAGCTCCAGCTCACCGGCCAACTGGGGGACGTGATGAAAGAGTCTGCCCAGGCCGCGTTTAGCTTCATTCGGGCTCACGCTCGGGAACTCAGCGTGCCGGACGAGTTCCCCGATCGCCTCGACGTTCACGTTCACATCCCCGAAGGGGCCACCCCAAAAGACGGCCCCTCAGCAGGGATTGCGATGGCAACCGCCTTGATTTCTGCCCTGACGGGTCGCAAAGTCCGTCACGATGTCGCAATGACCGGCGAAATTACGCTGCGGGGGCGCGTTCTCCCCATCGGCGGCCTCAAGGAGAAAACCCTGGCGGCCAGTCAGGTTGGGATTACCAAAGTGCTGTTCCCCAAGGCCAACACCAAAGACCTGCCCGACATTCCCGACGAAGTGAAAGCGACGGTGGAGTTGATTCCGGTGGATTATCTGGCACAAGTGCTCGACGTGGCGCTTGAGACGCGATCGCCCGGAGCCCAAGCGGTTATCTTGCCGTGGATGGCCGCGAGCGCTAGGGTGGCGGAGGATTCGGGGCTGACCCCCACGTAATCCCTACTGTTCCTGCACGAGATTGACCCCCATGATTCGTTTCGCTCGGCGCTTGCAACCGTTGCAGGCGAACGTGTTTGCCGATATGGATCGCGCCAAGGCGGACGCGCGCGCGGCGGGAATGGAGGTCATCGATTTATCGCTAGGATCTTCTGATTTAGCCCCCCCACCGGAGGCGATCGCCGTTCTCCACGAGGCCGCCGACGATCCCAGCACCTACGGTTATTGCCTGTTCGACAGCACTCGCGATTTCCGCCGCGACTGCGCCCATTGGTACGAAACCAAGTTCCGCATCCGCGTCGATCCCGAGCGCGCCGGCCCGCTGGGCATCACGCCGGACATGGTGGCCGGCACGGTCAACTTCTCCTTCAACGGACGGCGCATGCGACGCTACGTCGGAGAGACCGGCGAGATCGAGATGATCATGGGTCTGCCGGAGAATGCGCAGCCCGGCCTGTCCCCCTCGAAGCGCTGCCGATCAAGACGCGCGACGGGGCGGAGGTGGCCCTCGGCGCCGTCGCCACCCTCGAACATGCGCGGATGCCGTCGTTCATCAACCGCAATGATCGGCAGACGACCGTCTGGGTGAACACGGAATTCGAGCCGGAGACGGCGACCCGCGAGGAAGGGCGCAAGCGCATCGAGAAAGCGCTGGCCAATTTCGAGCTCCCCGAGGGGTACGCCTGGAGCTTCTCTCGCTTCGACCGTGACGATCAGGAGGCCCTCGCCTTCATGCTGCGCGGTGTCCTGCTGTCGCTGGCTGTGGTGCTCTTGCTGATGGCCGGGCTGTTCGAATCCCTGACCCAGCCGCTGGCGATCCTGATCACGCT
>JBCBTL010000118.1:0-7191 GCA_039818705.1 Cyanobacteria bacterium J06639_1 | reverse complement strand
CCAAGATTTGGCAGGGCTACCAGGGTTTCGCCTAGCGTTTAACACAGTGTCGGAAAAGGGTGAAAAGGTCTCTCAGAGCTTAAATCTGCTGTTTGTCACCCACACAGAAACCGGTCATATTTTGGAGGGAGATTATCTTCGCGATCGCGCCTACGAAGAAGCTCGCCCCATCATCTCCCATTTTCGATTTGACACCCAAACCAATGAACTACTCATGACCACCAACTACACCCGCGTCGTCTCGGTCGATTCCATTACGCTGGTCAACCCCGATTTGCGCATTCGCAAAATTCTCAACTACAGCCGTCCGCCCGCCGAGCAGCCCCTCTCCGACGTGGTGCTAGTCGGGTTCGGAGTCGAGCAAAAAGTGGCCTAGTGATCGCCGAGTGGCTCAACTCTTGCGGGTGTAACAAAACTTGATAGCTGCGCCCGCAGCGGTATATGAGAATTGGTAGCGTTGATGTGTGTAACATCACTTAAAAAACCTGTTTCTCAATCCCCGAGAGTCGCTGGCCGACAAGGTTTGCTGAAGCGCGATCGCGATCGGCGTCTTTGTAAAGCTTTGTAACTGCGTCCGCAATAATCCTCTCAGGATCTACGAAAATCTTGTTGATTACTAGGGAGATCGACCGCAATGGCGTTTGGACCAGCATCCCGATTGGGCGTGAGCCTATTTGAAGACACGCCGCCCGTGGAGTGGTGGCCGGGTCGCTCTGAAGAAGACGCGCAGGCCATTATTGCCGCCGTGTACCGTCAGGTTTTAGGCAACGCTTACGTCATGGAGAGCGAGCGGCTGGAAGTGCCCGAGTCGCAGTTCAAGCGCGGCGAGCTGAGCGTACGCGAGTTCGTGCGTGTCGTAGCGCAGTCCGAACTCTATCGCTCCCGCTTTTTCGATAGCTGCCCCCGCTATCGGGCGATCGAGCTGAACTACAAGCACCTGCTGGGTCGCGCGCCCGACGGGTACGACGAGATGAAGATGCACAGCGCCATCCTCGACAGCGGCACGTTTGCGGACGAAATCGACTCCTACATCGACAGCGACGAGTATCTGAACGCCTACGGCGAAGACACCGTCCCGTTCTATCGCGGCTACAAAACCCAAACGGGTAAGAAAATGGTGGGCTTTACCCACATGTTCAAACTCCTGCGCGGTGCGTCCAGCAGCGATTTGAAGGGGAGTTTGTCTGGCACTGAGCCCGCGCTGAATTCGCTGGTGATTCAGGAAACGCCAGTGGCGGTAGTACCTCCTTCGGGCGGTACGGACGGCTGGGCGTTTCAAGAGCCTCCGGTGGGCGCTCGCACGGTTCACGGCGTAGCGGCTGGTGCGGCTGGCAAGGTGTACCGCATTGAGGTGTCGAGCATTCGCGCCAATGCGGTGCGGCGCGTGTCCAGGTTCCGGCGCTCCAACCAGGTGTATCTAGTGCCTTACGAGCGGCTGTCGGAAGAGTACAAGCGCATTCACAAGTCCGGCGGCGTGATTGCCAGCATTACGGCGGTGAGCTAGGGTAACGCGAAGCTCGGTTCTGATTGAGAGCCGAGCTTCGTTTTCAGGTCTGTAATCCCGTGAGGGGGTGCTTCTGCTGTAGCAGCGGTTTCAAATGTTTTGCTTTTGACACCCCGCGATCGCAGTCGCACTTTTTTGAGATTTTCCTTTTTGAGTTTGCATTTGAGTTTGCAGTTTGAACGAACGATTTGAGTTGTTTTTGACAATTTCTTAGGAGACAAACCCAATGGTGGTAGCAGTAGGTTCCGTATCGGGCGCACCCGTGGAAGTGTGGCCGAATAGTTCGACCGAAGATTTGCAAGCTGCCATTCGCGCTGCCTATCGGCAGGTGTTGGGTAACCCCCACATGATGGAGAGCGAGCGGCTCGCCAGCGCTGAGTCTCAGTTTTGCAATCGATCGCTGACGGTGCGCGAGTTCGTGCGGGCGATCGCCAAGTCGGAGATGTATCAGGCGCGGTTTTTCGAGACTTCTGCTCCCTATCGCTTCGTGGAGTTGAACTTCAAGCACCTGCTGGGACGCGCTCCTGCCGACCAAGCGGAAGTCTCCGAGCACATTCGCCGCTGTAATGAAGAAGGGTACGACGCTGAAATCGACTCTTACATCGACGGCGACGAGTATTTGGGCAACTTCGGCGAGAACATCGTGCCCTACTACCGCGCTGCCACCAGCCAAATCGGGCAAAAGCAAGTCGCGTACAACCGCATCTACAACCTGTTCCGAGGCACGGCAGAGGCGGATTACTCGGTAAAGGGCTCGAAGCTGGTCGAAGCGATCGCCACCAACGCCCCCACTAAAATCGTGCCGCCATCCGCTGGCGGTCGCGTGAGTCCTTACGGCGACGCGACGAACAAAACGTTCAAAATTGTCGTTCAGGGTCGCAGCTTCGGTCGCAGCCGCAGCCGTCGCTCTATCAAGACCTATTTGGTGTCGGGCGGCAAAATGACCCCGCAAATCCAAGCGATCCAGCGCTCGGGCGGCACGATCCTCAGCATTACGGAAGTGGCGTAACCGCGCGCGTCGCTTCCCTCCGCCACCGTTCTTCGTTTTCGTTCGTGTCTTCGTCTGCAATCGCTGAATTTTGACGTGGGGACGAAGACGGTGGGTAGTCTGCGAGCGATCGCGAAGTCCGAGGGTTCGGGCGATCGCGATGCGTTCGTTTTGCGAGCGAGGTCGAGGCCGTCGCGCGTCTCGCTCGATATTTTGCGTATTGGCATAAATTTCATTTAGGAGCATGACTGTGGCACTTTGGGTTGAATCGAGCGATCCCGTCGAACTCCGTCCCGAATTTACGGAAGACGACCTGCAAGCCGTCATTCGCGTGGCGTATCGGCAGATTTTGGGCAATCAGCACGTATTAGAAAGCGATCGCCTCGATAGCGCGGAGTCCATGCTGCGCAATGGGTCGATTACCGTGCGCGGCTTCGTGGGGATGGTGGCGAATTCCGAGCTGTATCGCTCGCTGTTTTTCGAGTCGAACCCCATCTATCGCTTTATCGAGCTGAACTTCAAACATTTCCTCGGTCGTCCCCCTGCCGATCAAGCGGAAGTGTCTGCCCACGTCCAGCGCTACAACGCAGAAGGCTACGAAGCCGAGATCGCTTCTTATCTCGATAGCGATGAATATTTGCAGAGTTTCGGCGAAAATATCGTTCCGTACCTGCGCAGCACGCAATCCCTCGTTGGCTCGAAGAATTCCAGCTACAACCGCACGTTTTCATTGGCGCGCGGCTACGCCTCCAGCGACAGCAGCAGCAAGTCGGCCAAACTGACCTCCGATTTAGCCGCAAATCTGCCCACCAAAATCTCCGCTCCGGCCAGAGGCTCGGGCACTTACGACAATCGCGGCAAGCGCTTCCGCATTACGGTGGCAAAACCCGGCGCGGGCAGCCGCTTCCGCCGCAGTCAGGTCACCTACACCATCGACTACTCCCAAATGACGGCTCGCGTCCAGAGCATTCACAAAGCTGGCGGAACGATCCTCAGCATTGCGGAAGTGGCGTAGCGCGATCGCGGGCGATCGCCTGCTCCGGCTCGCCTTTTTGTCGTGACAGGACGCGGGCGATCGCCACGTCGAAAGTAGCTCCCGCCTGGGGGCTTGAGTACACTCCATAACAAATGCTGTGCGAGCAGCAATTCACTCTCACGATGAGGTGCTTGAAATGACTAGCACGATGGGGTGTCGAACGGCGAGTCCGTCGAGTTCGACTAATCGCATGATGGTGGTAACGGTGGCAGGAGCCTTTCACCGAGGCCAACGGGCGATCGCGATCCCCTACTCCCGCCTAGCGCAAACTCTCCAAACCATGCGGCGAATGGGATGCCAAATTGTCGGCGTGTCTGAGGCGCAAACGGCAGACTCAGTGGAGGACACTCCTGTAGTGACGACCTCTAACGTCACTCCCATGCAGCCCACAGCAGCTCGTGCGGACACACCTCAAGCAGATACCGCCCAAGCCGCGCCTGAAAAGCCAACGCGATCGCGCCGTCGCCGCACGTCCGCGAAAACGCAGTCCTCATCAACACGATCTCAATCAACGGCAAAATCTAAACCCAAGCGCACTCCCCGTTCTAAGCGCAAGCGTGCCACTGGCTGACCTGATTGCATAGCACCGTGACTTCCAATCGCATTGAATCTTTTGTCGAACGATCTATTGGGCGCTGGCGATCGCAACGCAGCGCCCATCATCTTGCTTTCGCCCATTTCGAGGCGGTGCGATCGCATATCGATATCGAGTCTATGAGTGTAGATGACTCCCGCGTGCGAGCGCTCTGCGAAGCCAATGCGATCGACCCGAACGCGATCGCCGCTCCCTTTTTTATGAGCTGGGAGGGCGAGTCGGATTGGGACGATGATGCTGACGACCCCGAGACGCTTTCTGTCAGCACGGTTTTAGTGCCCGTTCCCGATCCCAACGACATCAGCCGAGGAACGTTACTGCGCGATCGCGGCTATGCCGAAACGGTGGCCGCAGTTGGTAACTATCAAATTTCTGAAGAGGGTGTCTTTACGCTCATTACGCCCTACGATCGCGCCTCAGCTTCCGAGAAGATTTGGTTTGAAACCGACAATCTCCGCTTCAGAATCTCGACGATCCGCACCAGTAGCGGTAAAGGCGTCACAACAGCGTCTTTTTCGTCAGAAATTCGGATGGGATGAACCTTCAGCCGTGCTCGAAGCCCTCGACCACCAGTGAGTCACAGACTGACCTATCGGCGCTCTTGAAGAGACCGAACCTGGTCGAGACTCAGCCCGGTTATGACAACAACCTGAGACACGTCGATGCCGTTTTCCAACATCTTCAAGGCAAGCTTACGAGTCGTTTCTTGCACGCCTTTTTGCTCGCCCTCTTGGATACCCTCTTGTTTGATGTCTTGGTAGATGACCGATGCCTTCATGATGTCCGACCTCAAGATTTCACTGATGGCCTCTTTACTCAATACTAAACCCGCCAGAATCCCCGCTGACGCTGCGATGTCGCTCTGACGAACGGTATCGCTCATGGCCTCTACCTGCTGACTGACCTGGCGCAAAACGCCCTCGCGATCGCCTGAGCGAGCTAGTGCCGCGAAGGGCAACAGGCCGGGAGCTGCGAGGAACTGCTCGGCAGGTTCTTCCCACAGACGAATCACGTCGAACTCGTGGCGGGTGCGAGATAGCTCGAAGGTGTTCTGATAGACCAGCGGTGAATTAGTCTCGCGCAGGTACACCACCACCTGACGCATCTCTTTGTTGGGATAGCGGCGGTGGCCTCGCAGTCTGTAGTCTGCCAATCGGAATGGTATTGCGCCGTCTGGGTCGGTTTGGAACTCGATTTGGAAAATGAGGTCTTCGGATTCGAGCAGGATGAGCGAGTCCGCCCGGATGGGCTGGAGGGATAGCTCGGTCGGACTGAGGGAGGTGAAGATGATGGGGCGACCGAGCAGCCACGAAGCGATGTCGGGGCTGTAGCGTTCGGCGAGATAGCGACAGACGTTATCGAACATGGGTGCGATTGTATCGAGGGCGGGAAGCGATTGCCAGGGACTAAAGGTGCAGGCGGCACAATGCCACCAGCCGATGCGGTATTGAGCATTGGGGGATGTGACATACTTCAGAGTGACAGGGGAATCCTAAATTTAGGAAGACACTCTATCTCTACGTTCTACTCCGATGGCAAAGGCTCGCTCTACGCTCGAAACGACTGGGGACTTGCTCAAGAGTTACGCTCGGGGCGATCGCGATTTCCAGCGGATTAACTTGACGGGCGCTATTTTAATTGGCGCGCAGCTTGCGGGCGCAAACCTCGCAGATGCCGACTTGAGCAAAGCCTCGATGAACGGCAGCATTCTCAATCTGGCGAACTTGCGCGAGGCCAACATGATCGGGGCGACGCTCAGCGGGTCGCACCTGAGCAAAGCCAATCTGGACAAGGCGTATTTGATTGGTGCAACCCTGAGCAAGACGATTCTGAATGGGGCGCAGCTCAACGGCACGATTATGAGCAAGGCGATCGCCATCGAAGCCGACGCGATCGGTGCAGTCGCTAACGATTTGGTCGCGATCGGTGCTTATTTTATCGGGGCGAATTTGGTGGGGGCTGATTTAACCAGTGCCGACTTGCGGGGGGCGTATTTCATCGGGGCGAATTTGGTCAGTTTGACGGCGATCGCGGCGGACATGCGCGGCGCGACGCTGATGGAAGCCAACCTCAATCAAGCCAATCTGAGCGGAGCGCTGCTGACGCGAGCCTTTTTGGTCGATGCCGACCTGCGGGGGGCTAATCTCGTCGGAGCCGACCTGACGGATGCCATTTGCCAGGGAGCGTTTTACGACCATACGACTCGTTTTGACGACGACTTCGACCCTGCTGCTGCCAACATGAAGAAGGTCGAGCTGCTGGCTGCCATCTGAGCGGCAATCTGGATTGGAGGCAAGGGCGATCGCGACTCCCGAACGAGAGCGTCAGTACAAGCCCATCTCTTTGTAACCCGGCAACTCGCCGAAGAACTGCTGCGAAAGTTCGCGCAGACGAGCATGTTTTAGGGTGTCGCGATAGACTTCGTCATCGCGGTAAATCTGCCAGCGTTCCAGCGTACTTTTGCTTCTGCGATCGCCCTTAAAACTACTGCCTTTGCCGAATTTAACTGTCATCCCGAGGGCTTCTTCTGCATTCTCGAAATCTTTGACGTGGAGTTTTTCAGCTAATTGAGTGCGATAGGCTCGATCCGAGATGAACTGGTTGTAGTTCACGGAGATGAGGTGTGGATCGGGTTGGTGGATTGCAGCTACGGCTTTCTCTAGATACTCGATAAACAGACCCAATTTGCGCATCACGAACTCTCGACTCGATCGCCCGTGGGAAAAGCTGCTGGCGAGCCAGTTGGCTGGATCTCGTAAGACGAGGATGGTGATGGGCGACCGTGCTAGACGCGATCGAACGGTGTCGAGTTTGCAAACTTGTTCTCCAACCGTACTCTGATCTTCGAGGGAATAAAAAAGATTGGCCGGGCATTCTAGGGGCAAGCTGGAAATAAAATGATCGATGCCCTGCACTCCAGAATCATCAATCGTGTCTTGAGAGTAAATCACCCTGCGTCCGGTGATGGGAGTGAGCACGTAGCGAAAGGTTTTTCGTTTGAAGCAGCAATTATTGAGATGAATGGCATCTACGAGACCGCGACAAATCCAGTTGATGACGACGTGCTG
>JBCBTL010000117.1:0-7252 GCA_039818705.1 Cyanobacteria bacterium J06639_1 | reverse complement strand
ATGTGGCATGGTTAACGTGATTGTGGTGAGGGTGGACACATGCAAATTAATGATTACGTTTGAGGTCAGCGATCGCGGTCTCATCGAGGATGATTCTCGCTGTGTATCAGACGGCATGTTGAGGTTTCACTCGGATAAATCGTGCTAGCAAGTCGTGCGGAGGTGATAATCCCTCTCTTATCAGAGCTACAACATAACCTTTCGTAAGAACGAGAAAACCGATTACCAAGCGTTCGCGATCGCACGCGGGTTGGCTTAGTTTAATCCGTGAGTTTCGGTGACTTAGTGCGACCAATATTGGGGATGCATGGAAAGCTTTTGTTTGAGGAAAACAGGGATTTTACGATTGTTTTTACCCAGTTGATATCCGAGAAGATCGATAACGGCGTTTAGTAGAAAAGCCGCGATACTTGGGTATTTCTTCAGGGCGATCAGTTCGGTCAGGATGTGACGAACGTAGGTTCTTCCGCTGCGAACATCTTGACTGCCGAGTTCTTGCTGCGAGTAAGCATGACTCGACCGATACACTCCGGTATCGAAATAGCGGCGCAGTCGTTGGAGGGGCGAATAGGCATGAGAGTGAATCACCTCAGCCTCTGCTGCATAGGCAATCTTGTAGCCTCGGGCGATCGCTTTCACCGCATACAAAGCATCTTCACCCATAATTTCGGTCTCAATGAAGCCGCCTAATGCACGGAAGGTGGAGAGTCGGTAGGCCGCACAGGAATTTGAGAGAAAATACGTCCGATGAGCCCCCAAGCGATCGCGATTTTCTAAGGACTGTATGCATGACGTAGCTGGATATTTAAAGTGGCGATCGAGCTTTTCCAATACCGGCGCGCGTTCTCGCGGAAGTTGGCGGGCGTAGCTAGCAGCAACGGTTTCATCCTCGAAAGGGGCGAGTAGTGCCTCAAATAAGCCATCACCGGTTGGACGCGCATCTTGGGTCATGAAAATCACGAACTCGGTATGGCAAAGTTCGAGACACATATTACGGGTTTTGCCGTGGTTGAACGTGGCGCGGTCAATGGAGATTACCGTATAGCCGCTTTCTCGCAAGACCTCTGCGGTACCGTCTGTACTGCTCGAATCGATAAAAATGGTTCGCTCGCGATCGAGCGCCGGCAGGAGTTCGGGAAGGTGCGATCGCGCGTTCAGAGTCGGAATGACAATCGCATATCGATCGAGACTGGGATCGAGCGTGCGCGGCCTCTCGCCAAGATCTGAATCTGTCCGCCGATCGAAAATGTGCATCCTTCCTCACTCACGCAGTCGATAAGCGCAACTCTGTTCGTACCGAGTCGCTGTCCTACCTCATACCGGAAGCAACTGTGACTTCAACCCTGACTGCTACCTACAAGGCCACTGGCTTCACCGATATATCCTACGGAGTGGCTGGGCTGGGCTCGTGTAATAACCGAACTAGCGTTCGATCTTTACGAAGTGTATCAGCCAATCCCCGCTTCGTCATACTCAAGTGCGGAAAGCAGCCGTCTCAGGCGTTCTGGCGTTCGTAAGGCAAAGCTGTACCAGTGTTGGGCTCAGAGGCGCGGGCGTAGCTGAGGGCACACGCTAGCAAACACCATACGAGAGTATTGAGGCGACCGTCCAAATACACGGCATCCATCGCCCCCGACGCCCAGTAACAGGTTAAAGCCAAGCAAGTCCCCAACACCGGAAACCCGATCGCGCTTCGATCGCGCCACCAAGCTCGCCATGCCCTCCACCCAATCCAGCCCCAGAGCAAGAGCAACCCAGTTGTGACGACCCATCCCCCCTCAGCCGCGATGTGGAGGGGCAAATTGTGAGCGTGGGTCAGTTTTTCAAAGTAGGGCGGGATGGGAGATTCGTAGTAAAAACTCTGCCAGCCCCAACCCGTCCAAAAGCGTTCGAGGCTGAGCTCCCGAGCGAACTGCCACATTTGCCAGCGGGTGATGGCGGCGATGTAGGCATCCGTGCCGGGCACGAAGGAATCGACGAGTCTTTTCCAAATGGTTGCCGGAACGATCGCCCGAAACCCCGGCACGCCAAATGCCGCTAGCACGGGGACGCAAGAAGCCGCGATCGCCACTCCCACCCAAAGCCATCGCTGCAACACCAGCAAAGCAACGAAAACACCCAATAACGCAATGAGCCAGCCGTTGCGAGAGGTGGTGACGACCAGCAAGGGTAAGGCCAGACCGAAGGCGATCGCCTGAATGCCCGTTTCTAGACGAGACTGCCGAGAGCGATCCATCCACAGCCCCCAAGCGATCGCTCCGACGATAACCAGGTACACGGCGAGGTGATTGGGACTCGTGAAGATAGACGTGGGTCGCCCGCTCACGAAGCCCATCTTGACGACGCCGACGACGGGGATAACTTCTAATCGGCCTTCCCATCGCCAAATAGCTTGTCCGAGTCCGAGCAACGAGACGGGAATGCTGCTGAGGGCGATCGCCTGCAAACATCGCCGGATTCGGGCGGGGTTGCTCGTCACCTGGGAAAACAGCGCGAAAAAGCCCAGAAACGGCAGATAGTTGAACATGCCCCACCAACTGCTCGCCGACTGGTGGGAGAGGGTGACGACGAGGATGACCGCGCCCAGCAGGATGAGATAGCGGTGCAGGAGGCGATCGCCCGACTGCCAACCCGCGCGCGCCACTTGAAGAATTCCCGAGGCCAATAGGAGCACCGCGCCGACCAAAAAAGCGATCGGCAGGACGGAAAGCCCGACAGCCGCGAGGTTGACGGGCAGATCGCGGGATGGTGATGGGTGACCGGACACGCTGAAATCGCTCTAGAAGACCTTAGGGCAATCCTACGATAGGCCGAGTCCAGGAGTCGTCAGCGGGGGTTACGACTGCTGTTCGTCGTTTTCGAGTTCGGCGCGCATTTCTTCGAGTTCGACATCCAGTTCGGATTTGAATTCTGCAGACGCTGCGGGGGTGTCGCTGCCTTGGCCGAGAGCTTTTTGGGGGTCGCTGCCGCTGCCGAGGGACATTTGAGCTTTGAGGTTGGCGAGGTCAGCATCGATATCCAACGTGCCGGATTCGAGGGCGGCAAACTGGCTTTCGAGGGCGTCGCCGGAAAGTTCGGCCACGGCTGCTGACTGGGCTTCAAGAGCATCGACTTTCTCTTCCATGCGCTCGAAGGCGGTGAATGAAGAGGTGGTGTCTACTTTGCCTAAGACTTCGTTGATTTGCTGGGATGCCTTGGCCGATCGCGCTCGGGCGATCAACATGTCTTTCTTGGTTTTGGCTTCAGCAATTTTGCTTTCCAGCTTGGTCATGTTGTTTTTGAGCGCGCCCACCTGCTGGTTTTGCTGGTCGAGCTGCTGCTTAAAACCCGAGGCGGTTTCAGCGAAGGTCTTTTTGCGGACGAGGGCTTCGCGGGCGAGCTGTTCGTTATTGTTGCGCAGGGCGAGCTCGGCGCGACGCTGCCACTCGTCTACGTTTTTTTGAGACTGCTGGTACTGCCGCTCCATGCGCTTTTGGCTGGCGATCGCCGTGGCGACGGCTTGACGCATCTGAATCAAATCCTCTTGCATGTCGCTGATGGTTTGATTCAGGATTTTTTCCGGATCTTCGGCTCCGCTGACGAGCGAATTCATGTTCGCCCGAACAATCCGACTTACGCGATCGAACAATCCCATGCGTCCGTTTCCCCTGTCGTCCTGGCTATCTTAAGATACTATCCGCGTTCGTCGGTCGGCTATGAGCGCGACGACGCTCGACAATCCCTTAACATCCTAGCCACTGAATTCCCCAACTCCGGGGGATTTGTCCGCGATCTCTAGGATTTGTGCGGTTTGTCCGCAGACAAGGCGGTTTGCGGTGACATTTGACTGTCCTCTAGCGCACTCGCAGCTACGCTCAGCGCAAATGTAGCGGCGGTCACGGCTCGCAGCACCCGAGAGCCTAAGCTGACCGCGACCCAGTCGGAATGCTGCGCTAGGGTTATTTCCTCCTCCGTCCACCCTCCTTCAGGGCCGATCGCGATCGCCAAAGATGCTGTCTGAGGCTGACGAGTGGCGATCGCCCGCGCCAATGACAGCCCATCAGCCCGCGCCACAGCCATCAGGTTCGTTCCAGGCAACTGCCCGATTCGCTCCGTCCAGGGTTGCGGGGAAGAAATCTCGGGGACAAACACCCGCTCGCACTGTTCGGCGGCTTCGCGGGCGATCGCTCGCCACCGCTCGACTTTGCTGGCACTCGGTTTGACGATCGTTCGAGCGGACAGGACGGGGGCGATGCGTGCCACTCCCAGTTCAGTAGCCTGTCGTATCACCTCATCGAAGCCGTGTTTGGGAATACCCATCACGAGAGTGAAGGGAATGGGGAGTTCGCGGGGGGTGGGGATGAGTTCGGCGATCGCGATCGCCCGTCCGTCCTGCCACTGCAATTGCCACAGTGCCCCTGACCCATCAAAGGCGAGAAACTCATCTCCCGGTCGCAGGCGGCGCACCCGCTGCAAGTAATGGATTTGGTCTTTGGCAAGGGCGAACGAGGCGGAGGGTTCCAACCCTTGCAGCGATCCGGGTGAAAGCGCGAGCCGGGGGAGGCGCTTTAGCTGCGCTGGAGTTTCAGGCACGCCCATTCGCCGTGCGACCTCTGCGATAAAACTGTCCAGCCCGCCGCGCCCATCGCCTCAGTAACAGCTTCGACCTGCGAGTGAATCAGGCCGCTGAGGACGATCCAACTGTCCGCGTGGGTGATGCGGGCGTACTCGGGGGCGAGCGGGATGATGACTTCGGCCAAAATATTGCAGACTACGCCGTCTACGGTTTGGGAAATGGCCTCGATGCTGCCGAGTTCGATGGAAATCTCGTCAGAGAGGTGATTGCGATCGCGATTTTTCCGCGTCACCTCAATCGCTTGTGGTTCGATATCCACCGCGTAGATGGGGGACGCGCCTAACTTCGCCGCCCCTAGCGAGAGAATGCCGGAACCGCAGCCGATATCGGCGATCGCCTGGTTCGGATTTGCCCCTAGAATCTCCTCTAGCGATTCCAAACACATTTGCGTAGTGGCGTGTTCGCCCGTCCCGAAGGCTACGCCCGGATCGAGCAGTAGAACGTGGCGATCGCCGTGGGGGGGCACGTCGATCCAGATGGGGTTGATGAGAAAGCGATCGCCGACGAACACGGGATGCCAATGCTCTTTCCAGGTGTTCGCCCAGTCTTCCGAATCGAGATGCGCCCACGCTAGCGACGGTGATGAAAGCAATACCGATGCCGCGTCAGCTTGTAATGCAGCGAGCAAATTTTCTAAGTCGGAGGGCGATGTCTGCGTTTGGTCGGCGTAGGCGGTCACTTCTAAGTGCGAGCCTTTGCGTTCGCTGACAGTGCCTTTGCAACCGAACTCGCGCAAACGCCAAAATGCCAGATCCTCGAAATCGAGATCGGCAATCAGGCGTAATTCCCACCAGGCTGAAGACATGAGGCGATCGCTCGTCCAACTGAAGCCCGCAGGCCGAATTCAGTCTTGAATATAGTCGCTTCCGTCGCGCAAGGCGATCTCGGCGCGGACGAACTCGCGTCCCAAATACGCGGCGTGCCCGAACTGGGAGACGACAGACTTGTCGGTTTGCTCGAACAGCTTGACGCAGAGTTCTTTTGCCGTTCTGCCGCTGTAAACCACCGGAGGGGCTTGATGCGCGATCGCGCCTTTGGCCGGGAGCGGCTTGCCCGTCTCGGGATCGATCGCCAGGCCGTCTTCGTTAACGACTACGCCGAAATGCTTGGCGCAAATGAGATTGCGTTCGCGATCGACGAAGATGACGAAATATCCCGCCGGATCGAGATGCAAATGACGCTGAGACAGCTTGTCGTCGATTGCGGTTAAGTCGACAGCAGTGGGCGGGGCGCTTTGAAGAGGAGTAATCGTCATACGAGGTGAGGGAGGAACGCGCGATCGCACTTCTATAAAGACGTGCATCCTCTATTGTGGCAGATGAAGAAACGCGATCGCCTACTGTTCTTCTCAGGGAGCGCAACGGATGACAGCAGCCGAGGGAGATTTACGAGCCGAGCTGCGAATCTAGTAACGGGAAAAAATGACCGATGGGGCCTTGGCCGCGACCGATGGCGAGTGCATGCGCGATCGCCTGGGTCACGTAGTCTTTCGCGAGCTGGACGGCTTCCCACGCAGGCGAGCCTAAGGCTAAGCGAGCGGCGATCGCGGCGGAGAGGGTGCAGCCCGTACCGTGGGTGTGGCGCGTTGCAATGGGCGGAACGGAGAGGATTTCTAGGCGATCGCCATCGAACCACACGTCTGTTCCCTGCTCGGCTCCGGTTAAGCCACCCCCTTTCACCAGCACGGCTTTAGCTCCTTCAGCGTGAATGGCGCGCGCGGCGGTTTGCATATCTGCCACCGATTGAATGCTGTTGCCCGTCAACAGTTCGGCTTCGTAGCGATTGGGAGTGAGCACATCGGCTAGAGGGATGAGGCGATCGCGAATCACCGCTACGGCATCATCGTCGAGCAACTGCGCCCCCGTGCGAGACACCATCACGGGATCGACAACGATCCTCCCGAATTCGCCGCGTGCTAGGGCATCTGCCACCACTTCAATAATGTTGCGATTCAGCAGCATCCCCGTTTTCACGGCCTGGACGCCAATATCCGAGATCACCGCATCAATTTGAGCGACAATCGCTTCTGGAGGTAACGCATCCACCCGCGTCACCCCCAACGTGTTTTGAGCGGTGATACAAGTGATAGCGCTCGTGCCGTGGACGCGATGAAACGAGAACGCGCGCAAATCTGCTTGGATGCCAGCCCCGCCGCCACTATCCGACCCCGCAATCGTCAGCGCCACGGGGGGAGTCAGTTCGGAAGCGATCGCCTCACTCACTTTACGTTCCTCAATCCCGATGGCTGAGCAACAAAAAGCCAGCCCCGAGACTGAACCCGCCGATGAACAACCAAATATCGATAGAACTCTTGCGGCTTGCCGGTTCGATCGCCGCGATACACAGCGCAATTAAGCCCCAAATCACCAGTCCGATGGTGAGCACGAGCAGCGATCTCGCGGGCTGCGTGGCGCGATCACTCGATGCTGGTTCGGATGCTGCGGGCGCGAAATCGGACGAGGAATCAGAGGAGTTGGAAGCAGAGGTCATGATGCGTGAGTGAGTCAGAGTAATGAGGGGAATCCCTGCTGCTCGCAGCGGGATATCAACTTGACATCCACTCGGGGCTGAAGGCGCGGAGATTCATACGCCCCGTCTTGGATTGGGGTTTCGGCGGGTTGCCGCTTCACAGACCAA
>JBCBTL010000116.1:0-7305 GCA_039818705.1 Cyanobacteria bacterium J06639_1 | reverse complement strand
AGTTGAAATACTTATGCTTTGAAAAGATTTGCACGTGAAAAATAGAAGACGGTCGCGAGCCGTCGAGGAGCTAACTCTCATGATGAACGCTGACATTACGAACACCTATACGATTGCCGCCGAACAGCTCGGCTACTCTCACTTCCCGTTTGCGGCGACTGCGCTGCTGGCGATCGGGTTTATCGTCGCCGTGGGTTTTGGGTCGGTGGCTTGGTTCAACTCCAAGCGCCCGGCAGGCTGGGAAGGGAGCGAGCGTCCCGATATCGTCCCTGAGGTTGATGCGTAGTCGCACGCTTCGCGGTTGAATAGCTTCAAACTGCGAGCGTCCCTGTTGTTTGAAAGCAAGCTGTATGCAAGCAGACTGCTCGAAAGCAAACTGACGGCAAGCAGACACTCTTAGCGCGCTCGCTCAGCCTTGGGGCTGGGCGCTTTGCGCGCGTAGCCATATCTCGGAATGCACCTCATTATGAAGCGTTTGTTTGCCGAAGCCGCTCCTGCCGCCGCTGCGCCTGCCGCACCGTCTGCTGGAGCCGCGAAACTAGGCACGTTCGGTGGTGTCTTTACCCCCTCGATCCTGACGATCTTGGGGGTGATCATGTACCTGCGCTTCGGCTGGGTTGTCGGCAATGTTGGCTTGATCGGCACGCTGATTATCGTCACTCTGGCGACGAGCATTACGTTTCTCACCTCGCTATCGATTTGCGCGATCGCTACCGATCGCGTGGTCAAAGCGGGGGGCGCATACTACATGATCAGCCGCTCGCTGGGCATTGAAACTGGCGGAGCAGTCGGTATTCCGCTGTATTTCGCTCAGGCGATTTCGGTGGCGCTTTACGCGATCGGCTTTGCCGAAAGTTTGGTACGCACGTTTAGCTTTCTCGACCAGCAGCTCGTCGCGGCGGTGACGGCCATCTTGGTGACGGGACTGGCGATCGCTTCGGCACAGGTAGCGATCAAAGCGCAGTACTTCATCATGGGAGGCATCGTTCTGTCGCTGCTGTCGTTTGTCTTCGGCAAGCCCCTCGAAGCGACAGAAATCGAGATGTTCGGGGCAGCCGATCGCCTCAGCGAGCCGTTTTGGGTGGTGTTTGCCGTCTTTTTCCCGGCGGTGACGGGTATTATGTCCGGCGTGAATATGTCGGGGGATTTGAAAGCGCCGACGAAATCGATTCCCATCGGCACGCTGGCGGCTGTAGGTGTGGGCTACATCATCTACATGGGATTGCCCCTGCTGCTTGCTGGCCGCGCGGATGCCGTCACCCTGATTGAAGACCCGCTGATCATGACGAAACTCTCGCTGTGGGGGCCTGCAATTTTGATCGGGGTGTGGGGGGCGACGCTGTCGAGTGCGTTGGGCAGTATTTTGGGCGCGCCGCGCGTGCTGCAGGCACTGGTGCGCGATCGCGTCCTCCCGAGTTGGATGCGGGCGTTAGGTGTCGGTAACGGCCCCAATGACGAGCCGCGCATCGGCACGATGGTCACCCTGGGCATCGTTCTCGCGGCTGTAGTGCTGGGGGATTTGGACGCGATCGCCCCCGTCCTCTCAATGTTCTTTTTGACCACATATTTAGTCCTCAATCTGGCCGCAGGGATTGAAGGCTTTCTGAACAGTCCTTCGTTCCGTCCCACCTTCAAAGTGCATTGGTCGCTGTCGATGCTGGGGGCGATCGGCTGCTTGTCGGTGATGTTTTTGATCAACCCCGTCGCCACGATCGCCGCTGCTGTCGTAGTCGCCGGGATTTTCTTTTGGCTGCAACAGCGGGAGCTGCGCACGGCCTGGGGCGACTCGCGCCGGGGCATGTGGATGGCAATGCTGCGCAAAGGGGTGTACCAACTGCGCCAGGGAGACGACACCAAAAACTGGCAGCCCCACCTGTTGGTACTGTCCGGTTCGCCTACGAAGCGCTGGGCATTGATCGAGTTTGCCGATGCCCTAATTCACGATCGCGGCATCGTCACGATCGCCAGCGTGCTGCCCAGCGGCTCCCGCGACGGCGCGCAGCAAGACGCGATGGAAGATACGATTCGCGACTACATCGAAAAGCGCGGCGTGGAAGCGCTAGTCCGAGTCGTCACCGCCCCCGATCCCTTCGACGGCATTCGCCAACTGGTGGAAACCTACGGCATTGGCCCCCTCGTGCCCAACACGATCGTTTTGGGGAACAGCCGCGACCCTGAGCGCGCGGTGGCGTACTCGAATGCGATCGCGCAACTGCACAAAGCCAAGCGCAACGTGGTCATTTTGCGCGAGAGCGATCGCAAGGGATTTGGCGATCGCTCTCGCATCGACGTGTGGTGGCGGGGAGCGCAAGGAAACGGTGGCTTGATGCTGTTGTTGGCCGATCTGCTGCTCACCGACATTCACTGGCGCAAGGCCGAGCTGCACTTGAAACTGATGGTGCAAGATGGAGCCGGAGCCGACGCCGCCCAGCAAAACATCGATCGCCTGTTGGAACAGCTCCGCATCGACGCGAAAACTCAAATTGTTGAGTCGGCTGGACGACCGTTTCACGTCGTGCTGCAAGAAACCTCGCAAAACGCCGATTTAGTGTTCCTCGGTATGGCCGCTCCCGGCGACAAGGATTACGCAGAGTACTATCGCACCATGCAGCAGCGCACGTCTGGACTACCCGCTACCGCCTTCGTGCTGGCGGCTCCCGACTTCGCCTTCGTTGACGTTCTCAGCCAAAGCTAACCCTCGCCATGCCTCCTAGCAGCACGTTTGAAATTCCGCAGGTCGAAAATCTCTACACGGTTCCCGGCACGCTCAAAGTCGCCGCCGATGCCATTCCCTCTGAGATTTTCGTCACGGACTACACCCCCCAAAACCTCCAGCAGTTCGCCACTGCCGACCTCGATAAAGTGGCCGAACTCGCTCACTCGGACTCAGTCACTTGGATCGACGTGCAGGGATTGGGGGACGTGCCCCTCCTCAAACAAGTCGCCGCCCTGTTCGAGATCCACCCCCTTGCGCTCGCCGATATTGTCAACGTTCCCCAACGCCCTAAGTTCGAGATCTTCGAGTCTCACGTGTTGCTGGTGCTGAAAATGCCGCACCTCGTGAACGATCGCTTTGTAGACGAGCAAGTCAGCCTAGCAATCGGCCCGCGCTACGTGCTCTCCTTCCAAGAAGATCCCAGCCTAGATGGATTTTCAGCCGTTGGCGATCGCATTCGTCGTCGCAAAGGCACCATTCGCCAGCGGGGGGCAGACTATCTAGCGTTTGCCCTGATTGACGTAGCGATCGACAGCTATTTCCCGATTTTGGAGCATTACGGCGATCGCCTCGAAGCTCTCGAAATTCAGGCAGCAGGCTCCCCCGATCGCGATACGTTAACTTCGATCTACGCTGTCAAACGCGATCTGCTCGCCCTGCGCCGCTCCCTCTGGCCGCTCCGCGACGCCCTCAACAGTCTGCTCAGAGACGACGAAACCGTGATTTCTCAACCCGTGCGCGCCTACATCCGGGATAGTTACGACCACGCCGTCCAAGCGATCGACCTGACCGAGATCTATCGGGAACTCTCCTCCGGCCTCATCGATCTGTATCTCTCCTCCGTCAGCCACCGCATGAACGAAGTCGTGCAGCTACTCACGCTAGTCTCGACTATTTTCATTCCCCTCACCTTCGTGGCGGGCATTTACGGCATGAACTTCAACCCCGAAGCCTCCCCCTGGAACATGCCCGAGCTGAACTGGCCGCTGGGCTATCCACTGGTGTGGCTGGTGATGATCGCGATCGCTTCCACTCTGACTTACTTATTTTGGAAACGGGGCTGGCTGACATTGAGATAGAAAACCTGCAGGAGATGTGCGACTTTAAGCATGACCAGCCAATTTTTGCTTAAAAACTAGCATCTTTCGCAGCATGAGACTTGTCTTATTGATCTACATCTAGATTCGATGCTGCTGTTGTAGTTAAGAGCGCGGGATCGGCTAGGAAACTAAGTTGACAATATATTGTGCTCGCAAAGCTTGAAAAACATCCGCAATAATCCCAGCAATACTGACATCTCACCGATGCCGTGCAGCAATGACTCATTCGCCGTGCCATCGGGGTCTAACCGATAAAACTTCCAGCCCTCGCCGTTGGTCACGATGCCGTAAATCGTTCCCTCCCAGTCGGCTCGCACCTGTTGGTTACTCCACCGACACGCTTGCATTTCCACCAAACACTGCGCCGTTCCTTGCTCGAAATCATCTTTTTTCGCTTCGATAACGCAAGCAAACGGAGCTTCAAGATACGCGCGGCGTTCGGCGATCAAATAATCGGCATTGCCGCAGCTCTCTTCTCCTTCTAAATAAGCCCCTTTCCATATTTTGAGGCGATCGCACCCCTCTAATCCTTCCTCGCAGATCGCATCAACGAGCAGCGTTTTCGAAACCTCTAAACTTTCTAGATCGAACCGCTGCAATCGTTCCAATCGAAGGCGAAAAAAATCACTCGGGGGAATGGGTTCGGCCTTCAGCATCCACCGCTTCAGTTCAGATATACCGAGCTGTTTGAATGCATTCTTATACGTGTAGCTCGAAAAACTTTTCTTGCGCTCTCGCGTCGCTCGAACCACAGTAGAAGCCCTCCAATCCGCTCAAGGCAAAACCCTCAGTGCCCATTTTATTTCACCAACCCCGATCGCAGGGCGCGCACGGCAGCCTGAGTGCGATCGCTGGCGCACAGTTTGTCGAGGATGTGGCGGACGTGGGTTTTCACCGTGCCCATGCTGATAAATAACTTCTTGCCGATTTGACTGTTGCTATATCCAGCCACGATCAGCTCCAACACTTCGGTTTCGCGCTCGGAGAGAGGGTAGGCCGCGATCGCCTCCGCATACTCTGCGTCTACTTTTGAGATCGTGACGGTTTCTAGGGGAATCTGCTCAGCGGTAGGACTGGCCTGACGAACGTGCTTGAGAACGACGTTAGCGATCGCCGGGTCGATCCAGCCGTTGCCTTCGTGAGTCGCTTTCAGGGCTTCGAGTAAGCGATCGCCGCTGATGTCTTTGAGACAGTAAGAATCCGCTCCGGCGGCAAATGCAGCCAAAATCGCCTCTTCGCTGTCTTGCATCGTCAGAATCAGGACTCGGATCGCGGGGGTCGACTGCTGCTTCTGCCACTGCCGCAGCGATCGCGTTAGGTCGATGCCGTCGCGATCGGGCAAGCCGATATCGACAATCGCGACATCGGGAGTCGATGCCTGCAAAACGCTCAACCCTTGAGCTGCCGTCGTCGCTTCGCCAATCACGTCAATCTCAGCCTGCTGTAGGGCAGCTTTGAGACCCATCCGAGTCAGGTCGTGATCTTCTACTAGCACTATGCGCATGTCGCTCAAAAGAACCTCCCCAGCATCTCGATCGCCTCTGCAAACGCAAGCGACGGGCAAGACGATAATACCGTTCGTTCGTTCTGGCTTCCGAGCGCAAATCTACCGCGAGATCGCGGCGAGATCGTCCGTTGGGCTGAACGTGGAGCGGGGAAAACTGCGTAGGCTACTACTAGAGCGATCGCCTCCCGCTCGGTTGCCAGCTCGAAGCCGCCATGTCATTTCCATCCCCTGATGTCGAACGCATCCTCGCGGTCGATGACTCCAGCAATAATCTCTATCTGCTCCAGACCATTCTGGAAGCGGAGGGCTATCACTTAACGCTGGCCGACAGCGGTGCGGCAGCTCTAGACATCTTCGATCGCCAGCCGCCGCATTTGCTGATTTTGGACGTGATGATGCCGGGGATGAGCGGCTACGAGGTAACTCAGCAAGTGCGCCAGCGATATGCCGATCCGTTCGTGCCGATTTTGTTGATTACGGCCAACGAAAAGTCAGACGTGGTGCGCGGATTGGATTTGGGGGCGGATGACTTCGTGCGCAAGCCGATGGATGTGGATGAACTGTTGGCGCGGGTGCGATCGCTGCTGCTGCTGAAACACAACATTGACGCTCGCGTGCGCATGGAGCGGATTCGGGAAGATTTCGTGTCGCGACTGACTCACGATTTGCGCACGCCGCTGGTGGCGAGCAATCGGGTGTTGCACCTGATGCAGCAGGGGGCATTCGGGGGGGTGAGTGACGAGATGACGGAAGCACTCTCCACCACAGTTCGCAGTCATCAGACGCTAATCGACATGGTGAACACGCTGCTGGAGGTCAATCGCTACGAGGCCGATTGCAAAGATCTGCACTTTTCGCCGCTGGACTTGGGAGAGGCGATCGCGACCGTCACAACTGACCTGACTCCACTGGCCGCTGAGAAACACCTAACGCTGACCTTCGAGGCCGACCCGAAACAACCTATCGAGATTGCGGGGGCGCGGCTGGAAATTTTGCGGGTGTTTGCGAACTTGCTGGGCAACGCGATTCGCTTTACCGACTCGGGCGGGATTGCGGTGAATTTAAGAGCCAAGGAAGGACAGGCGATCGCTGAGGTGCGCGATACGGGGGTGGGCATTGCGCTGGAGGAGCGCGATCGCATTTTCGAGCGGTTCAAACAGGGCAGTCACACCCGCGCCGGACACGGATTGGGACTGCACCTCACTCGGCAAATCGTGGAAGCACATGGCGGGCAAATCGCGATCGCCTCTGAAGTCGGCGCGGGCAGCACGTTTACCGTCAGTTTTCCTTTGGCCGCTACTGTCCGCAATGCACCTGCTATCGATGAGGATATCGCCCGTGTCTGAAGGTTTCACACTCCGCGATCGCCGCACTTACCACGGCGAGTTTTCTCCAGAAGCGTTTGCGTTCAATCGCAATTTGCAAGAGTTCAAACAGGCGGTGGCGCTGCTAGTTGACTTGCAGACGGCTGGGAATCTTTCTGCTTCCCGTGCTTACGCGAGTATTGAAGTGCTTTGGCAAAACTTGAGCCTCAGCAAAGTAGGGTTGAGAGTCGAAGGCGAGGGGGAATGAAGCGATCGCCTACTCTTCATCCACCGGAAGCGAACCACCCAAAATGCCCTGCAACCCCTCGATAGGCTGGCTGACCTTGAGGCCGTAGCGGGTAATTTCCAGTTCGCGCAGCGTTTTTTCAAAATCGCTCAGGCGTTTTTTGACCACCCCGATCGCCTTGCGTAGCTCCACTTTGCCGTTCACCAAACGCTCGACGTATTGCAATGAAATCAGGTTATCTGCCAGATACGTAATGTTCGTGCCCGTGTCCTGAAACGTGCCGGACAAGTCGTTCACTTGGTTAATCAAAATCACCGTCACGCCCATATTGGCGAGGTATTTACACAGCGCGTGCAGCCGACTGGCAAAGTCTTCGTCCTGCATTGTCAAATTAAATCCCGTGACGCTGTCGAGCATCACGATTTGCGCCC
>JBCBTL010000115.1:0-7313 GCA_039818705.1 Cyanobacteria bacterium J06639_1 | reverse complement strand
ATCAGGATTACAGCTCCGAGTTCGTCTCTCCGGCATCGGACATTCCCGAGCATTACGGCGAAGCGGTCGTCAAACACTTACTCAAGGGCAATCGCGGCCATTACGGCCCCCTCGAACACCCCCAAATTACGTTCGCAGTCGGTCATTTTCCCCACACGGTCATGCAGCAAGCCCGCACTCATCGGGTCGGGGTTTCATTCGACGTTCAGAGCCTTCGTTACACGGGCAATATGTTGAACGAGCTGGGGGAATTTCTGCGCGATCGCGAGATGCTCGATGAAGCCAGTCAATCGGCGATCCGCAAATTGTTCTACGTGCCCGAAACCATCGAACAAGGGGAGGCGAAAACGCGGCAGGGGATGCAGCCGATCGCGCCCGAAGCCCTAGAAATTATCCTGGAGCAATACCGCCAGCAGGCGATCGCCTATCACCGCTTAGTCCACGAGTGTGGCGTGCCCTACGAAGACGCTCGTCACGCGATCGGCTACGGCATTCGCCAGCATTTCATCGTGTCGTTCAACTGCCGCAGCCTGATGCATTTTCTCGATTTGCGGGCGAAGTTTGACGCGCAGGGCGAAATTCAGCACTTGTGCGAGCTGATGCTGCCGCACTTTCAGGCGTGGTGTCCGCACGTCGCCGAATGGTACGCCGAAAATCGCTGGGGTAAGGCGCGGCTGGCTCCCTAACCCGAGCGCTCGGGGGCTAAATGAGAGCGATCGCTAGTGAATGACTGTCGTCGTGACGAAGCAGGCAATGCGATCGAAGTTCTCGACTGCCTTGGGGGGTGGAAGCTGAGGATTCAGAGCGGCAATGTTATCGAACAGGTCGCTAGCACTGCCGCTGGGCAGCAGGGATTGCGGCTCGCGACTGCGGGCGTGCAGCCGTTGAGACGGCTGACACTGCTGACGGCGTTGAATGGCTCGAAGCATCCACTGCATGGCGGGGACCTAAAAAGTGGGAGAACTGGACCGTGAGTCCACTATGCATCTGTGGCTTGCGCATCAGAGCGATCGCGATCGCGGGCGGGATGCGATCGCCGTCACTCACGCTCTGGCGATCGCGGCGCGAAGCTCGCTAGGTTACACGCCGTAGTGGAGCCGTGCAGCACGAGATCGCGAATGGCGATCGCCGTAATCGGAGCCAGAAGCACGCCATTGCGGTAGTGACCCGTTGCGAGGATTGCGTTCTGTAGGCCGGGGACGTTGCCGAGGATCGGGGCGCGTTGGCCGCTGGGGCGAGGTCGATAGCCCGCCCAGTAGTCTTGCAGCTCGGCCTGCGCGATCGCCGGGCACAGCGCGATCGCTCGTTGCAGTACTGCTTGGATACCCGCCACGGACGGGTGCGGAGAGACCGGATTGAATTCGACCGTGGCACCGATCCAATGGGAGCCGTCGGGCAGCGGCACGAGGTTGATATCGGCAGCGGCGATCGCCGCACCGCCAGACAGCTCGGGGGCGCGGACTCGGACGGCTTCCCCCTTCACGGGCACGACCGGTACGGGTGCCCCCAGCATGTCGCCGACGAGTTTGCTGCCAACCCCCGCCGCCACGATCGCCGTGCCGCACGCAATCGTTTCGGTCGGCGTGTAGAGAGCGGCTACGCGATCGCCCCGGATTTTGACGGCCTGTACGGGGGCGTGAAACCGGGCGATCGCCCCCCGCTGGCGCGCTGCTTCTAGCAGGGCGAGGGCGAACACGCGCGGTTCGATTTGGCGATCGCTGGGGGAAAACAGTCCGATCTCCCAACCGGCTAGCTCGGGCTGGAGGTGCTGAATGTCAGCTTTCTCGATGACTTCAAGGTCGTATCCTGCTGCGCGCCGCGCCGCGATCGCCGCCTCCCATTTCGGCCATTGGTCGAGCGCGATCGGGCGCAGCAGTCCGCGCCGATTGACGGGGAGCGATCGCCTTAATGCGTCTTCGAGTTCGGCAATGAGGGGGTCGAAGCGCTGGAGACTGTTCAACCGCAAATCGACCACGTCGCCTTGGGCTTGCTGAGTGGCGACTGCCATCATCACGCCCAAGGCGGCCCCGGTGGCGCCCTCTGCTGGATGCCCCGCATCGATCGCTACCACCGAGAGGTTTGCCTTGGCCAGTTCGTAGGCGATCGCCGCACCCACCACGCCACAGCCGACGATCGCAACATCGCATTTCAACGGTGCATCCCTCCAAACCGAGAATCCAAATCCTAGCGCTTGCTGGAATGCTCGGGGGTGAGTCGCTGGTGAAAGGCGCGGATGACGAGCTGTTCGTATTCTCGGTCTGACAGTCGGCGGGGATGGCGATCGCGGATGGCAGCCTCCAGTCCCAGTTCGCTCAGGCGATCGCGCAGTCGCGGCAGGTCACTGGTGAAATATGCGTCGCGGGCGATCGGATCTAGCAGACTGGCATCAATCGCTTGCTGATAGGCGCGCTCGCTCGATGCCGAGAGCGAGTGGGGGTGCAAGAAGAGCGTCCCTACCCCGAGTCCTATCGTCAGGACGAACGGGAGTTGCAATGCCAATACAAACGCGGCATTGGCGCTCGTCCACAGCGGATGCTTGTCGCGTTCGGCCAGCCGTCGTTCGCGCGATCGCCGCTCGGGGCCAGCCACCAACGTGAATGCATAGAGGCGATCGCCCCAGGGCACTGTGCCGCGCCAATCCCAAGGATGCCGCTGCCAGCGGTACGGCTTCAGAGCGCGATCGATGACTTCTCCCTGTTCGGGCGTGAGGCTGGCCAAGATACGTGCGGGAATTTGGTGCCAAAACGACATCAGAAACGGGTCGATCGCTCTCAATCTAGAGGCATGACGGGTAAACCTGCGGGGACGATGACCGATGTAAAGGACGACCGTGACGTAAACGCGATCGCCTTGCCACGGCAGGGAAAATCTGAGGTTGACCGGAAAAGCATGGCTGTTTGCCTGGCGAAAGCTGCGTCGGATCGCGTCGAGCTGTTCTGCAGTGCCGAGACCTGCTAGGGCATCGATCCAAGCATCATCGGAGCGCTGTAGCTCTGTGCTGGGTTGGGATTGGCGTACTAATGCATCCGAGTTATTCGCAGTCATAGGGATTCCTCCAGGTAGAGCGTACCCATTCGCCCCAGAGTGATAGCGATAAATACTTAAAATCTGCGGAATGCGGCAGCTCTAAGCCGGTGTAACCCTCAAGATCCCGGCATTCCAGCGGTTCTAGGCACGACTGCGATCGCGGCTCGGGTCGCAGCGAGTACCGACACGATGGATATCACTCGTGGCGATCGCGGTTTGAGAATGATTCTGATTTACCCCTAGGGCGATCGCGCTAGCTAGCGTGAATACACGCCAACCCATAGGAGAAACCTCATGGCTACCGCACAACTCGTCCGCTGCGCTTGCGATCGCTGCTCGTGCGAATTCGATTCGGACAAAGGGTTCACCTATGAAGGCCAACTGTATTGCAGCGAAGCCTGCGCCACCCACAACCACAGCCAACCGTCTGAATGCTGCCAGCAGTCTGGATGCTGCCACTAGACTAGGTTTCACCCTGCGTCTCGATTGGGGTTGAGACTGGCGACTGACCCTGCAAATGCTCCTGCAATCGCGGCATCAGCTCCACCAGATTGCAGGGGCGATAGCGGTTGTCGAACTGAGCTTGCAAAATATCGTCCCACGCGTCGCGACAGGCTCCCGTCGAACCGGGAATGGCAAATAGATAGGTGCCTCGGGCCACCCCCGCCGTCGCGCGCGAGTGCATTGCTGCTGTGCCGATACGTTGAAAGCTCAAGGCGCGAAACTGTTCGCCAAATCCAGGAATGGCCTTGTCGTAGAGGGAGTGAAATGCTTCGGGCGTCACGTCGCGCCCCGTGAGTCCCGTGCCTCCGGTCGCCACGATCGCGTCAATCTCCGGACGGGCGATCCAGATCTCAGCCTGCCGCACGATCGCCTCCACGTCATCGGGAACGATCTCCCGAGCAATCGCGCGATGTCCGGCAGCTTCAATGCGATCGATCAAGGTTTGTCCCGAGCGATCGGTCGCGATTTCGCGCGTGTCGGACACGGTCAGGACGGCAATATTGACGGGAAGAAAATCGCGGTTGGGGTCTAACCCGGCCATGGATTTGCGTAGTAAACCATTAGCTATATTTTGAGGCGATCGCGCCCTCATCGTCTCCATTGGCGGCGTATACATCGAGAATACGTAGATTTCTGTAAATTGCTATACTAGAAGTGGGAGAAAAGACCACAGAAAATCATGCCCGCGATGGCTAACTCGACTTCACTCTCCCCCAATTCGTGAGGAGTGGTTTGCAAACGCGATCGCCCTCGAAATTAGATTTCTGGCACTGAGCTTGTCTGCCGCGTTGGAGATTGCCGCGTGGTGCGCTCAGGTGCGTGTTTAGGCGATCGCTTGTTTTTTACTGATACGTGAGGCAAAGAGAGATTTCTCTTTTGCAGGATGATGATATGGCCGAAATCAACGCATCGAATGTGGCAACAGATTCGGACTGTTGCAGCAGCACCTTCTATTGCAGCACCGAAAGCTCTCGCACCGAAAGTTCTCGCACTCTCCCAGAGTGACGTTTCTCCTGGATGGAGATGGCGCATTCGACGATGGTTGCAACAGCTACGACAGTGGTTTTGGAACGCGATCGCGCGCTTGAAAGCCCTTTGGCTTCCTCGCCCGCGCGTCACGCCCCCCGTACCGCAAGACGAATTCAACCTGAGTGCGCTCAAACTGTTGGTGAAGCTGCGCCGCGTGTGGGCAAATGCGCTCGACCTCAATCCGATTCAGCTTTATCGGATTCTGCGCACGCCCATGGGAGAGGCGCTGCTGGCGCAGTTGCGTCTACCGGCTGAAGCCGAAAGCCCGCCAGCGGACAAATCTGCTCTGCGCCAAGCCCTCGATCGCGTTGCTGAAGAAGTGAATGAAGACATCACCTCAGACTCCGCGCCATTCGATGTTAGCCATCACGTTTGGATTCGACTGCGACTGGATCGCGATCGCCTTGCCGCCGCGACTCGACAGTTCGAGCAGCTAGCCGCCGATACCGAAACGATCGGTCGGGCGATCGCGGCTCTAGCGGAGGCGGAAGCGGCTGCCGATCCGGTGGCGGATTACGCTAAGCTGCCCGACCTGTGTCAGCCAGGGGAGTTCGACCCCGAGCGGTTGGCCTTCGAGATTGAAGATGCGTGTCGCGAGGCGCGCCAGTTTCAGGTGGTGGCTTATCGGCCTCATCCCTGGCGATCGCCGCGTACTCCAGTTGTCGTTATGTCTCACGGATTGGGATCTGCGCCTCATGATTTCCACGAATACGCGTCGTACTTGGCTTCGCGCGGATATTTCGTGGTGCTGCCTCAACACCTAGGCAGCGATGCCGACCGCGTCGGGGCGATGTTGTCCGGTCGTGCCAGCGATATCTTCGATCTGCATGAGTTTGTCGAACGCCCGTGGGATGTCTCCTGCTTGCTCGATCGCCTAGAGCGGCGCAACGCTTCCGACTACGACGGTCACCTCGATCTGTCTCGCGTCGGCGCGATCGGACACTCTTTCGGCGGCTACACGGTGCTAGCCCTGGCGGGAGCGGAAATCGATTTCGACAAATTGGAGCGAGCCTGCGAACCCGTGTTGAGCGCCCCCAATCCGTCTCTGCTCCTGCAATGTCGAGCCTTAGCGCTGCCCCGACAGGTATACGACCTGCGCGATCGCCGCATTCAAGCCATCATTCCCATCGATCCGGTTGGTAGCGAGGTGTTCGACCCCATCGGCACGCGGCACGTCCGCATTCCCACTCTGGCGATCGCGGGCAGTGAAGACCGCGCGGCTCCTGCCATTTGGGAACCCATCCGGATTTTTCCCTGGTTGCGTACCCGCGATCGCTATCTCGCTCTGATGCAGGGCAAAGCCCATTTCGGTACGTTCTCGGCTTCCCAACCGGGCTTCAAACGCTCGCTCTCGCAAGCCCTACAAAGTGCTTCTGCCTCGGTCGACCCGAAACAGTTTTACGACTATGCCTATGCCCTCAGTCTGGCTTTTTTAGAGGTGTACGTAGCAGGCAATGCCGCGTACCGAACGTTTCTTCGAGCTGCCTATGCGAGTTATCTCAGCCATTCGCCATGCCAACTCTATTTGCTAAGTGCGGCATCGGCTGACGCGCTAGAACGAGAGCTGCACGAGCTGAAATATTTGGCAGAGTTCGTGTGGTGAATGATTATTCTTCCTGAAAACGGTGTTGCGATCGAGTGCAGAAGAGTGCAGCGATCGCTCAAACTAAACTCTTTCTGCCCATTTTGTTTGAACCTCAGAAAGAGTATAATGTTAACCTCAAACAATGTTTTCAATTCAGGCTCATCAGTATTATGTGGACACGTTCTAAAACGCAGCGACCTAGCTTTATTCCCAACATTGTGACCACGGCTATTGGTCCCTTACTCATAATTCTTATTCTGAATCAAGAAGTTTCTTTTTCATACCTTTTCTCGTGTGTTTTGCTTGCCATTGCATACAGTTTTTTATTCTACTGTGCCTCACAGATTTTTGTTGCTTGGTTGAATCTCAGATCCCATCAGCATTTGCCTATAGAACGACACGAAAAAGTCAACACATGTGAATCCAAACTATCACTCGGATCTCAGATGCTTTTGGCATTCGTTGTGGATAGACTATGCTCCGCGGGATTTTCTGTTGTCGCTGAAATTGATTGTAGTTCGGATGACTCTTTTCCTACATTGAGCATTCTTTTGCTTAATCCCAGTAAACATTCTCTAGTGACTGTACATATCGCTCAGAATGCTGAGGGGCTCCGCGAGTCATACATGAGTTTTTGCAGTGAGTTCACAGATGGCACTCAAGTCTTAACTAGCAATAGGACAGGAATTTATCTAGAAGCCGACGATGACGCTACGTTTGAGTACTATCAATTTCCAAATATTGACGATCCCCTAGAATTGTATCGTGATCACAGTGCCCTCATAGCTCCAAGAATATTATCTTTAGGCAGATATGATAAGGTTAAAGACTGGGTTCAAAAGATGTATGAAGATGACAAAGAGTCTTTTCAGAGGTTAGCCAAGCAGGGATTTATTGGCTTTTCATCAGGGAGTGACTCTTACAGTATGACCTGGAAATATGAGCTGTACTCACTCTTGTTGTCAGAGTGGCCTATCGGTAATATTTTGAAGCAGCGAAACATCAAGAAATCGCAGGATATCTTACAACGCCGACTCTTGGCTATCGGTGGAGATAGAACCCAGCAAGAATGATAACTTCACTCAATTGCGACCAAAGGTAATTTGATAGCAGAGGTGGCTCAAAGGCAAAATCATTGAGATACTCAACGCTGTCACTGCTATCAAAT
>JBCBTL010000114.1:0-7351 GCA_039818705.1 Cyanobacteria bacterium J06639_1 | reverse complement strand
CGGCCTCACACTGGGTTCGCCTTGCTACCGCCACACGATGCGATCGCAGCTCTGGCAAGGTGGGGGACTTTAACAAAATTTGCAGCATGTCCCGCGCGCCTGCGCCGCAATTGTCCGCCTGTGAAATTGGAGCAATCGTCCTGAGTGCAGTCGTCCTGACCCAACCAGATTTGGCTCTGGCGCGCGGGTTTGAGATTCTTCCCGGCACGCCTTCTGTTCCCGGTCAATTGCCCTGCAGGTCGGCGAAGGAATTCACTTGAATGAACCCGACGACTTCGAGCCGTTCGTCGGTGATTTGAAAATCGAGCACGCGAGCGAAAATCCCTTGCTCTTCTAACTCCCCCAAATCAAGTGCTTCGTTTAACCCCCCCAAAAAGGCATCCGATAGCTCGCGCGGTACGGGAACGTCATCGAGTTCGAATTCGGGCTCGGCCAAGCGCAAGCGCTGGCCGCGTTCCACCACCACGCCAGCAGTGAACCTCACGTCCAAAATGTCTTCGGGCGAGGGCGGTGCATCGGATTCGGGCGATCGCGACACGAGCTGAGCTGAAAGTTCGAGGCGATCGCCCTCAGCAAAATCTACTTCTGGGTCAACTAAGTCCAGCACTTGCGGCTCATCTGAGGTTTGACCGAAGGGGAGATCGGCACTCAAACCCTGAAACTGTTCGAGAATTTCGGGCGATCGCAACGAGGCATTCAAATCGGCTTCAGTAATCGACACTCGCGCCGCAGCTCTTAAAGGAGAGCCGAACGTCACGGGGCCGCGAGTCAAGCTCTCAATATCCAAATCGATCGGGTCGGTTTCGATCTCAACGATGTCGATGCGGGGATACGGGGCAATGTAGAGCCCCCGCCCGGCGACGAGAACGCGATCGATTTCCCCTCCCAACAGTTGATAGTTGGGACGCGACTGCACCCTCACTTCGAGCGTGTCCACGCGGTCGAGCTGATCGACCAACAGATCGCGAGCAGAGCGATCGACGAAATACCCCGCACCGCCCCCTAACCCGGCCAATATTGCTAGCAATCCAGCCAAAACGTCTAACATGAGGTCGCCCGAATCAAGCCACCCCAGTGTACAAAAGCGATCGCAACGAGAGGCTATTTCGCAATGGGCTACTTTGCTACGAACAGAGCGTTAGCCACCACGTGACCCTTAGGCGCAGATGCAGTGAAAGACTGGCTCTTCTCTGAGTTGCCTTTGCTAGGAGACGGCAAAAGCTGATAGCGAATGATTTGATTGTCGCGATACAGCGTCACGCCCAAGCGATCGCCGTGGGATTCGATCTGCCACGTTCCGGCTTCGTTCTTAACCGTTTGCTGACCGCCAGAAAACGAGGCATCCAGCGTGGGGCCAGATTGGGTGCGAATGCGATTGGGGGTCGTTTCGAGCACTAAATGCACGCTAGCGCCTTCCCCTTGACCGCTGACGACGCGACCAGAACCGTGCCAGACCGTGCTGTGGGTCTGCGCCAACCCTGTCAGAGGTTGCAGCGCGATCGCCAGTCCTAAAATGCCAACCAGTACGCCCGCCGGAGACGGAGTCATGCGGTTTGCGTGGTGAAGTAAGGTGCGAGCGTTCATCGAGCCAATACTGCCAGTGAGATGCATCAAGCGGCGGGAGGAGCGATCGCTTCTGCTCTCTACTCTACCCCGCCCATCTGCTTATCTTTACGGTATGCCAGGGTACCCAAGGCTCAACAGGCGAAAACCTGCTACGTCGTCTGCGGACTCCCGCACTGTTGGTGTCAGGAATTGGCGATCGCTGGTGAGAGCTGGTGGGTAAAGCCTCTCAGCCAGCCCGCTTTGCCGATATCGACTTCTCCGCAAGCGAGCCAACTTTTGCGGAGGTCGTGACCACGCGATCGAGGGGGTGGGGTAGTCTGGAGGCATTATTGGGCGAGGGATGGATGTCTGGACGAGAGCCGATTCTGAGGGTGCGGGAATTAAGCGTTGCGTTTCGGGGCGAAACGGGCGCGACGCAGGTGGTCGATCGCCTCAGCTACAGCCTCAATCCAGGCGAAATTTTAGGCATTGTCGGCGAGTCGGGGTCGGGGAAAACGGTGTCGTCGCTGGCTGCGTTGGGATTGTTACCCGGTACGGCAGAAACGAGCGGTGAAATCGCGCTGCGGGAGTCAGACGGACAGACCGTGAATGTCTTAGATCTCTCCTCCGTGCGGATGAGACAGTATCGCGGCAATCAGCTGGCGATGATTTTCCAAGAGCCGATGAGCGCACTCAATCCCGTCTACACCTGCGGCTATCAGGTGATTGAGACGATTCTTGCTAACGAATCCGTCTCCAAAGCAGAGGCGAAAGAGCGGGCGATCGCCTTATTCCGCGAAGTCAAACTGCCCGATCCCGAAGGGATGTTGGCGCGCTACCCGCATCAACTGTCGGGGGGGCAAATGCAGCGGGTGACGATCGCGATCGCCCTTTCCTGCAATCCCGACGTGCTGTTTGCCGACGAGCCGACGACGGCGCTGGACGTGACGGTTCAGGCGGAAATTTTGCGCTTGCTGAACGAGCTGCGGGAGCGGCGCGGCATGGCGATCGTGTTTATCACCCACGATTTGGGCGTGATTGCCGAGATCGCCGATCGCGTGGTGGTGATGTACAAGGGCGAGGCCGTCGAGACGGGATCGGTGTACGACATCTTCGATCGCCCCCAGAGTCCTTATACGAAGGGATTGCTCACCTGTCGGCCTCAGCTCGATCGCCGCATGAAGGTGTTGCCGACCACCACCGACTTTATGGAGGTGCGCCGCAATGCGGAAGGTCGCCTCGAAATCGTCGAGAAGACAGCCAGTTCCGTCCGGCAGGCACTGCTCGATGCCGAGATCGACGATCGCGAAATCGACGCAAGACTGACCCAACTCCAGCAAGCATCTCCCCTATTGAGCGTGCGGCATTTGAAAACGCACTTCCCGATTCGGCAAGGGGTGTTCGGTCGCCAAGTGGGGGCGGTGAAAGCCGTTGATGATGTCAGCTTCGAGATTTATCCCGGCGAGACCTTGGGGTTAGTGGGGGAGTCGGGCTGCGGGAAATCGACCTTGGGGCGATCGCTTTTGCGCCTCATCCAACCCACTAGTGGCGAAATCGTCTACGACGGCGATGACTTGCTCGCCCTGTCTCGGTCTAAACTGCGACGGCTGCGGCGCGAGCTGCAAATCGTGTTTCAAGATCCCTTTAGCTCGCTCGATCCCCGCATGAACGTCGGGGCTTCAATCGTGGAGCCGATGGAACTGCACGGGATCGGCAGCAACGGGGCGGAACGACGTACCAAAGCCGCAGAACTCTTAGAAAAAGTCGGTTTGGACGGGAGTGCCTTGCGTCGCATGCCCCACGAATTTTCGGGCGGACAACGGCAGCGAATTTGCATTGCCCGCGCTTTGGCTTCGTCGCCGCGCTTGGTGGTTTGCGACGAGTCGGTGTCGGCGCTGGATGTCTCCGTACAGGCGCAGGTGCTGAACTTACTCAAGTCGCTGCAAGCAGAACTGGGGTTGGCTTACCTGTTCATCTCCCACGATTTGAGCGTGGTGAAATTCATGAGCGATCGCATTATGGTGATGAATCGCGGCCAAATCGAGGAAATTGCCCCCGCCGAAACCATCTACGCTGCGCCACAGTCGGACTACACCCGCGCTCTGATTGCTGCGATCCCGCGCTCCGAACCCGAAAGACCGAGCGCGATCCCCGCTGCTCCTCGGAGCGAGGCGGGCTGATGCGCGTGGTCGTGCAGCGGGTGCGATCGTCCTCGGTGACTGTGGATGGAGCGATCGTCGGTCAGATCGGACGGGGCTTGAATGTCCTGGTGGGGATCGCAGCTACCGACACGATCGCCGAGGTAGAGTGGATGGCACAAAAGTGTCTAGACCTGCGCCTATTCCCCGACGAGAGCGGTCGAAGTAGTTGCTTTCAGGTATCCGTGCGGGATATAGGTGGCGAACTACTGGTTATCAGTCAGTTCACGCTCTACGGCGACGGACACAAAGGCCGTAGACCCTCGTTCGATCGCGCCGCCCGCCCTGAAAATGCCGAGCAGCTCTACGATCGCTTCGTCCAGTGCTTGCGCGAAAGTCAGCTGACCGTCGAAACCGGCAAGTTCGGCGCGATGATGCAGGTCGACATTGAAAACGATGGCCCTGTCACTCTCATCCTGGAGCGTGAGGCAGACGCAAGTTAGCGCGTTTACCAAAAACGCTACGACGCAGCTTGCTCCATTTGCGGTTCGAGTGCGGAGTTGGGTAACTCTAGACAGTAGCCCGCACCGTAAACGGTTTTGATGAACTTGGGATGGCGGGGATCGGGTTCGAGCTTCGTGCGCAAGTGACGGATGTGAACCCGAATCGTCTCGATATCGTCATCGGGATCGTACCCCCACACCTCTTTAAGGATTTCGCTGGGGGAAACCGTTTGGCCGTGCCGCTGCATCAAGCAGTGCAGCAATTCAAACTCTAGGTGAGTCAGCTTCACGGTTTTGCCGAACCACACCGCCTCAAAGCGCTCGGGGATCAGCGTCAGCGGGCCGTAGTTGAGAATTTCACTGTGCTTCGCCGCTTGGGGAATGCGATCGGTACGCCGCAACAACGCTCGCACCCGCACCAGCAATTCCTGAATCTCGAACGGTTTGGTTAAGTAGTCGTCGGCTCCAGCGTTGAAACCTTCGACTTTGTTTTGAGTCTGACCGAGGGCGGTCAGCATTAGAAGAGGAATGTCAGCCGTGCGCTCGTCGCGGCGCAAACGCTGACACACCGTAAACCCGTCCACCTGGGGAAGCATGAGGTCGAGCACCATCAAGTCAGGCAAAAGCTGAAGCGCCAATGCTTGCCCTTTAATGCCATCCGCAGCTTGAAACACTTCGTAGCCAGCTAGCTCTAGGTTGACTGCTACGAGTTCGAGTATGGCGGGGTCGTCATCAATGACTAAAATCCTGGGCATGATGTCCGAACGATACCTGCTGTGCAATGGTCTCTAGGTAGCGATGCCTGCCTACACTCATCTTATACCGCTGTCACAATCCTACATGAGACGGCAAAAATTGTGACCTCCCTCCGCCCCTCGTTTTCTTAAATCTACCTTCTGTTACATTTGCGGACGTGCTTCGATCTCTTGCCGTGGAATCTGGGGGCTGACGCGTCTGGCTCGCGATCGCGTGCTAACGTCTGGCAAAACGCCATAGCAGCCCCGCATGAATATCTATCTCAAACTAGCGCTCACGGCGGTGATGTGGGGCGGGGCGTTCGTAACGGGGCGGGTGGCTGTCCAGCACGTGGGCGCATTTACCGCTGCATTTGGTCGATTCGCGATCGCCACTCTCGTCCTCGTCCTTTGGAGCTATGGCCACCGCGAGAGATTAACGTTAGAGCGATCGCAATGGCTCCCCGCCTTCGCACTCGGCTTTGCGGGAGTTTTTGCCTACAATGCCTTTTTCTTTTTGGCGCTCAAAACAGTGGCCGCAGGGCGAGCTGCGTTGGTGGTGGCGCTCAATCCGGCGGCGATCGCGGTGGGGGCTGCGATGTTCTTCGGCGACGCCCTCTCGGGCTTGAAGATCGCGGGCATCGGACTGTCTTTGTGCGGAGCGGCGATCGTGATCACGCAAGGGGACTTGTCATCCGTTGTGGCCGAAGGTGTCGGCATCGGAGAGCTGGCATTGCTCGGCTGCGTGGTCAGTTGGGTGGTGTATACCTTGCTCGGGCGCTGGGCGATGAAGTACCTCACACCCACCAGTGCGACAACTTGGGCGTGCGGTACCGGCACGGTGATGCTGGCCGTTCCTGCCCTGATCGAAGGAGCCGCGATCGACCTCTGGCGCGCTCCGCCGATCGCCTGGATCTGCATCGTGTATCTGGGGATTTTGGCTTCGGCGGCTTGCTTTATCTGGTACTACGAAGGCGTGCAGGCGATCGGCCCAGCCAAAGCCGCCGTGTTTATCAATCTCGTCCCCGTGTCCGCGATCGCCTTGGGAGCCATCTTTTTGCAAGAGCCGATATCTCCCGCGATCGCCCTCGGTGGGGCGCTAGTCGTGACGGGCGTGTATGCTACGAACCGAGCTTGAGGCTGGAGCGATGACGGCAAGCGAATTTATCTGCGAAGCGATCGCCACTCCGGACGCTAAAGACGGGTACGCAAGCACGCTGGCGCATTGTTTCCAAAGCACCCCCGCCGCCGAATCCGCCTATCTCGATCGCGTCGGTTTGGAGAACAGTGCGATCGTCCGTCAGGGGGCTCAGCTCGCGGGCGGATTGGTGACGATCCCGATGGGACAGTGGTTCGGCGGCCAGCGAGTGCCGATGACGGGGATTGCTTCGGTGGCGATCGCCCCCGAAGCGCGCGGGCGAGGAGCTGCACTCGCTCTCATGCGTCACGCACTCCACAAACTCCATGCCGACGGCGCCGCCCTCTCCGTGTTGTATCCCGCCGTGCAAGAGCTGTATCGACGGGTTGGCTACGAGCAGGGCGGGTCGTACTGCGGCTGGGAAATTGAAACTCAAAATATCAACACGCGCTGTGGCACGCTGCCCGTGCGAGCTGTGGCGATCGCCGACCCCAGTTTTCGCGACCTTTACATGCGTCAGGCTCGCGCCACTCCCGGCCACCTCGATCGCCATCCCTGCATCTGGCAAGAAAAGCTGGTCAAAGCCGAGAAAGAGCCCTTGTATGCCTACCTGTTTGGCGGCGATCGCTCCGAGGGATATCTCCTCTACCGTCAGGAGAAAACTCCCACTGGTACGGTCGCCCTCATTCTCGATAAGTGCCTGCCAACGGCAGCAGCTCGACAGCGCTTTTGGGCGTTCTGGACGGCGCACCGCTCTCAGGTCGATCGCCTGCGGTGGTACGGCAGCGCGGTTGATGACCTTGCGGCAATCTTGCCCGAACAGAGGGTGAAATCTTGGTTCGGCGAACGCTGGCTGCTGCGAATTATTGATGTCAAACGCGCCCTCACCACCCGAGGCTATCCCAAACATCTCAACGCCGAGCTGCATCTAGACGTGCGCGACGAGTGGATAGAAGTCAACAGCGATCGCTTTATCCTGCAAGTCTCAAACGGAGTAGCCGAAGTCAAACGCGGCGGCACGGGCGCGCTCAAGCTCGACATTCGTGGGCGGGCTAAAGACCTTGCCGCTGCGAATTCAGGCCAAGTAACTTCACCGCCTAAGCCCCCGATATGGGGTGCGTGCGCAACAATACAAGGGGTATGAGAAAATATTGTTTCAATATGGGGTTGATATAGAAACGATGTGCGATTTTCCTGTTGTTTCCAGGAAACATGTGTTAACACCCTGTTCATGGGAAAAATCAGGAACAGGGACGTTGCAGTGTTTGCAGCGCGCTTCGTTGCGGGTGAAAT
>JBCBTL010000113.1:0-7386 GCA_039818705.1 Cyanobacteria bacterium J06639_1 | reverse complement strand
CTCGGTGGTGGGTTTGAATTCGACTCCCACCAAACAGGTGTCGTCTGGGTTCAACGGCGTTTTGGTTTCGCAGGTGTTTTCGACGATCGCGAAATCCTCCGGGCGATCGCCTCCCAGGGTCACGTCTTGAATGTCAACGGGCGATAACCCCGTGCTTTCGACGACGAACCCACTGCGGCGAATGTCCCGCTCGATTTGCGCTCTCTCGAAGTCGAGGTGAGTGCGGCGGAGGGTGGCGATCGCCGGACGCGGCATTAAATAGGTGAACCAGCCCCAATACGCGCCCCCGAACGCCGCCGTTGCCAAGAAAATGGCCGCCGTCGCTTTCCAGCCCCCCGCTCCTTTGATGGGACGTTCGGCGAGGGTCAACGCCAAGGCGTGGCGCGTAACGGCGATCGCTTCGGCCTCGCTGGACTGCGCCCGCAGCCGCTCGGCCTCGACCAGAAAATCGTAAGCCGCCCCGCGATCGCCTAAAGCCAGAGATCGCGCCCCCAGTTGGTGGAGCGCCAAAGCTTCGACATTAGGATCTTCAAGACCGCGAGCAGCTTCGCGTTGCGCCTCCAATACGTCGCGCCACACCCCCCAGCGCTTACTAGCTGCGATCGGAGTGACAATCAGTTTCGCGAGGACATTCACGTCCCACCAGCGCTTTTGCTCGACTCCGTAGGCGATCGCGCGAGTAATTTCTAGATGGTCTTCAGTCGCACCATCTAGATTGGCTGTATTTCCTTGCAGTGACGTGACGGTTAGCAGGCGTTCGACCCATTGAGTCAGCCACAGGTCGCGACAGCGTTCGACTTCCCACTCCTGCGGAATCAGAGTGGCAATGTTGGCGGCTAGTTGGGCGCGATCGCCTCGAACGGACACCAAATGCTTGGCAACGAGAGCATTCCAGACATTCGGCTCGATATCATCTCCGAGCCAATGAGGGAGAACAGACACGCTGGTCGTACCTGGGGCGATCGCGGCCAGGGCGGCGAGAACTTGGCGATCGTCGTAAGTCAAGCTGTCCAAGACGACCCGCAACAGCGGGCGCTCGGAGGCATCAGATAAACTCTCTCGAAAGAAATCAGCCAGAGACGAGGCGCGATCGCGGACGAAGGCAGCGACTTGTTGCAAAGCGAGCGGATTTCCATCCAACAGGGCGGAGAGATTGGGGGCAATAGCTCGTTCTTCGGATTCCAGCGATCGCCCCAACTCCCGTTCGAGAATCGCGATCGCCTCTGCCCCCGAAAACCCCGTCACCTCTAAAACGCAACCCTCTTCCCAGGGATAAGGCTCGCCACCCGTGCAGATGACGTAGGGAAAGACTTTTGCGAACTGTTCCACTCGGGCGCGATCGCCCGTCGTGTTGTCGAGCAAAACTAAAACGGACAGCTCTTGCAGTAGCGACCGGAGGCGATCGCCTTCAGCCTTGATGTCGTTCGTCGCACTCGTCAGACTGTCGTAAACCGCCTGAGTCGTGTCTTCAACGCAGAGCTGCTCCGCATCGAGATAGAGAATCCCCCCGGCAAATGTATCCGCCAGTTCGGGGTGGTGAGCGAAGTGATGCAACAGTGTCGTTTTGCCCGAGCCAGGAGCGCCACACAGCACCACGGGACGCTCGGAGGGGAGGGCGGCGATCGCTTCTCGAATGAGATCTTCGCGATCGAGAAAAAATTCGGGCGCGGGAGGTGGAGCGATCGCGGGAACGGCATCCGGTCGCCACGTTGAGTCGTCAGATTTCGGCGCTGGTTCGAGTTCGGCTCCCCACTCCCCCAGCGTCAGAACGTAGCGAGACGTAACGACGCGGGGGACAGGCTCGTCGAACTCCGCTGCGGATTCGCCATCAGCAGGTAAGCGATCGTCTGGAGGCACGACGGCAGACACGATAGTTCCTCAACCACAACCGACATCCTCGGGTTGACATCGCAACGGGTGCAAATGTTCCGAGGTTCTGCCAGCAATGATACGGCTGAATCTAGATTGCAGGAGAGATGAGGCGATCGCGCCTGTCTGAACATCTCAACCGCGATTAGCGCCGATTGCAGGTTTGCTGCCCTGGCGGAAACTCATCAACGAATAATTGCGTGCCGCCATTGCGCAACTGGGCGACATTCGTCACGAAATTGGGGAAAGACGGCTGTTCTTCGGGAGGAAGACTGAAATCTACGTACAGCAGATCGCCGACCTGTCGATAGATACCCAAATCGCTGCGCCAGATGAAGTCGGGATCGCCAACCCCTGACAGCCCCGTATACAAATCTCTCTGTCGGAATGCCGAGCCGGGCAACGCGGGGCTGGTATCGAATTCAAACACGTTCGTAAACGTCCCGCCTGCAGTCGGTTGATCGGGGCATTCAAAGCGCTGCCTGCCCGTCGGAGGCTGATTCTTGCGGTGGCCGACAGTAATGCAGCGCATAGTCGATGGGGAAGGTGCGTCGGGAAAACCTAGCGGAATATCGCTGGTCGTGCCCGTGCTATCGAAATACCCAACCAGCCCCAATCGCGGCAGAATGCGATTGCTTCCTTGCGTGAAAGCGACTTCGCGCGGCTGTCCGCCTAGAGCATACGTGCCACGGGTTTCAAATTCGATGCGATCGTCCGCATAGGTATACGTGCCTTGCGTCGAGATCGTGTCGCTGCTGTCCGTCGTAAATTGACCGAATACGGAGCCATCTTCGCGAAAGTCGAAGAAATAGGCCAGTTGGGATATTTGACCGTCTGCAAATGTTTGCTCGCACTGGACGATGATGTCGAGCGGCTGATTTGGCACGAACGGAAGTAGCTCAGGATCGTTCTGCTGGCCTGGGATGCGGGCGATTTGGTTCGGCTGTAGGCGATTTGCCCCCAAAAGTGCGTTGGCACGGTTGGCGATCGCCTCCTCTCTCCCCTCAGCGGGCAAGGGCGGCACGGCAGCGAGCAACGCCGCCACGTCATCGAGACTCAGTTCGGTGTTCGAGTTAACGAAATCAACATCGGCGGCAGCGGGAGTAACAGCCAAATCTCGCGGTTGTCGTCCGAACAGTCGAGCGGCGGCATTGGCAAGCTGTGGGTCGGTGGCTGCGGGCAGGTAAAAGCGGGCGAGAGCGACGGCTCCATCAAAACTCGTCACGGCTTCAGGGTCGCCATCGAACAGCAGCTCGACGCGATTGCTCTCTGCCGCAGTCTCGTTTGGCTGGGCTTCAGGCGCAGTCGCTACAACTGTTCCTGACGGCTCGATCGCGATCGGCGTTGAATCCGACCCACAGGATGCGAGGAAGGCGATCGCAAGCCATGCCCACGCAACATTACGAAGTCGTACTTTCATGTCAACTTCCCAAATCGTCCACCCAAACTATTGGGGAAGAATCATGATTTGGGTGTGACGGCGATCGCGCTGTTCTAGGTCACTCCAGCCGCGCTTGAATCGCTTCAATTTGCTCTTTCGTTTTGACGTATCCCTCTTCCATCGCAGCTTGGGCAAGGTGGAAGTCAAAGATACCGATGTGACTCAGATTGGGTTCGATCAGGATATCGGGGGGATAGAGTGAAAAATTATTGCGGGTTACCTGTTGCTCCATCACGTTGATCGAAATGCCGATGATATCGAAAATGTTTGGCTCGGGCGAACGCTCTTCAGGAATCCAATTGTCGAGCTTGTCGCGGAGCGTATCGGCAATTTCTGCGTACTTCTGTCGCAATCCAGCTAACGAAAAGCGAAGTTGTTCGCCACTTTCAGACTGTGGCTCTGATGCGTCGGAGTCTGCCTCAACAGTTTCGGAGTCTGATTCTGAGGAACTGCTAGGGTCGGGGCGAGCGAGCGAGTTGCGCAGATAGCTGAGAATGGCCTGCGGTTCTTCTTTAGCATCATCGGCGGGATCGGCCAGTGAGGGCGAGTCGAGTCCGGTGTCGGCGGCACCCTCAGGATCAGTGTCAGAGTCCGGTGTCGGCGGCTCGGGGTAAGCCCGGTTGAGATTGATCGCGATCGCCACATCCGCCCCCATGTCGCGCACGGCGTTGACGGGGACGGGATTGACCAAGCCGCCATCGACCAAAAAGCGATCGTTCAGCTTGACCGGGGTGAACACGCCGGGAATGGAAATGCTGGCGCGGACGGCATCCACCATGCAGCCTTCGCTCAAGCGCACCTCGCGCCCCTGCTCTAAATCGGTCGCGACGCAGCAAAACGGGATTTTGCTGTTTTCGATGCACAGATCTAGGAGGTTGTCTTCGAGCAGGTCGTAAACTTTCTCGCCGTCCAGCAGTCCCCGCGTCGGAAACACGACATCGAGCAGCGACACCACCATCCGCCAGTCCAAATCGAGGGCGAAGTCTTCCAGATCGTCTAGCGCGTCAGCCGCATACAGCGCGCCCACAAATGCCCCGATGCTCGTTCCCGCGACGAACTCGACGGGAATGTTTGCCTCTTGCAGCGCCCGAATGGCACCGATGTGCGCCCACCCGCGCGCGCCGCCACTGCCCAATGCCAACCCCACTCGTGCAGCCACGCCTGCGCACTCCATTTGCCCCTTGCCAAAAGTGTAGGTCACCCTCCAACTACGCTGAGTGGGGAGAATGACCAACGAGCTGCGCGATCGCCTACTCGCCCAACACTCAATTCAGCACATCCAGATCGTTAGCTGCGGGCGAGGGGGAGTCGATCGCGCTGTCTGCCGGGCTGATGCGTTTGAGCCACACTCCGCCAACGACGGTGGCGATCGCGGCGATGCCACCACTCAAAAAGTCCCGCAGGAGGAACCCACCCACCAAAAACGTACTGCCGAACAACAGGAGTAACGCAGCCGCAACCCGCTGCAGTTCGACTTCCAGGTTTTGGGCGGGCGGCAGCCCCGTTCGCGATCGCTGTCGCGCCCACCCTGGACCGCCAGGACGAATTTTGCGGTAGAAGGCATCGAGCGTTTCGTCCGACTCGGGGGGCGTGAGCAGCATTGCGGCAATCCATAAAAGAGCCGTAATGGCTGCCGTGAGCGTAAGACGCAGCCCGAAATCGTCAATTTTGAAGGCGGGCTGAACGCTGGTAAAAAAGCCCACGAAAAATCCGCCCACCATGGCCGTCAGCTCGGCGGCAGCGTTGATGCGCCACCAGAACCAGCGCAAAATCAGCACCAGCCCCGGCCCCGTCCCGATCGCGATCATCAAGCGAAACACTGTGGCGACATCGGTGGCAAAGAAGGCGGCGATCGCGCTTAAAACTGTAATCAAGACGGAAGCCACGCGACCAGCCGCGACTAGCTCGGCTTGGGACGCATCAGGCCGCAGAAATCTGCCGTACAGATCGTTGGTTAGGTACGACGCGCCCCAGTTGATCAGAGTTGAAACGGTACTCATGAAGGCTGCAATCAGAGAAGCCACCACCAATCCCAGCAGGACGGGCGGCAGAAAGTCGAGCATCAGTTTGGGATAGCCCAGCTCGCGATCGCTTAAATCTGGGTACAGCACCAGCGCGGCCAACGCGACGATGACCCACGGCCAGGTGCGCACGACGTAATGCATGATGTTAAACCACCAGGCCGCTTTCTGAGCTTCGGCTTCGTCTTTGGCGGCTGCTAGTCGCTGGATGAATTCCCCGCCGCCGTCGCTGCGTCGGAACGCCCACCACTGCACGAATAAATATGCCGAGAACGTCGATGCCGTGATGCCCGCCGTCTGGCTCCAGGCCAGCAGCGGCCCCCCTCCTGCAAACTTCAGGGGCACGAACGCCAGCACGTCCCAATCCGCCGTTTGCTGCACTCGCGCGAGCAAGGTACCCATGCCGCCGACTTCGTTCACGGCAAAAGCAGCGACGACGAGCGCCCCGAACAACGCCAGAAAAAACTGAAAGAAATCGCTGACGACAACCCCCCACAACCCGGCAAACCCAGCGTAAATCAGCACGAAAATGCTGACCCCAACCACGCTCCACAGCTTCAGATTGCTATCCGGCTGAATGCCAAGGCTCTGCCACAGCTCCAGCGCGTCCACTACTTTCACCATCGCCAACATGGCGTAGCCGATGCCGATGCAGTTAATCGGGACGGCAAATAAAAACGCCTTCACCCCCCGCAGCACCGCTGCCATGCGACCGCCGTAGCGCATCTCCGTCAGCTCGGCATCCGTGACGATTTCCGATCGCCGCCACATCTTCGCGAACACGTAAATCATCACCACGTGGGTGATGCCGAAACTCCACCATTCCCAGTTCCCGGCAATCCCGCGCGTACCCACAACGCCCGCAATATAAAGCGGTGTATCGATCGAGAACGTCGTCGCCGCCATGCTCGTCCCCGCCAGCCACCAACTGAGCGATCGCCCTGAGACGAAAAACTCGTCCACACTGCTCGCCGCCCGTTTGGAGAGGTACACCCCCACCGCCATCGTCAGCGCCAAATACAGCACTACGATGACCCAGTCGATCGCTCCCATCGTCGGAGCCTCCTTCGTGATGACCTACACGTTACGCCAGAGCCTCTACATCTAGCGGCGCGCCCGGCAGTTTCCCTATTGTGGTCGCGAAATGTGTCGTCGCAGACTTTATCATTGCGAATGGCGATCGCGAATTTGGATTTAGCAAAAAACGGCCAAGCCATTCGCCCAGCCGCTTCACAATCCTCAGTCAGCCATAGGTCAGCCTAGATTGATGCCGTTACGTGACGGGCACGTCAGCCGACTGACGGCGTACCGTGGCAAGTTCGGCCTGTAGGCGACGCAGCTTGCGCAGAGCGCGGCGCTCGATTTGACGCACGCGTTCCCGCGACAGGCCAATACGCTCGCCGATTTCCCGTAGGGTCAGCCCTTCGCCACCATCGAGGCCGTAGCGAGCGGCAATCACTTCCCGCTCGCGATCGCCCAACTGCTCCACTAGCATCGACACTTCTTCGCAGTGAGCGACGCGATTGAGATGATCGGACGGGTCGCTCCCTTCATCTTCAATAAAGTGTTGCAGCTCGGTGCCGTCTTCATCCCCCACGATTAAATTCAGCGAACGGATATCGGACATGTGTCGCGTAATTAATTCCCGATAGTTCTCGGTAATCTCTAACGACTCAAACACCTCTTCAACTTTGGGATGGCCGCCGCGATCGACCGAGAGTTCTCGATATTTCCGCTTCACTTGCGAGACTTTTTCGTACATGTGCGCGGGCAAGCGAATCATGCGACCTTTATTTTGAATGCCGCGATTCACGCTTTGCCGAATCCACCACGTTGCATAGGTCGAAAACTTATAGCCTCGGGTCGGATCGAATTTCTCAACGGCTCTTGTCAAGCCAATCGTGCCTTCTTGAATTAAATCCAAAAATGGCAAACCTCGATTTCTATAGCGCTTTGCAATGGAGACAACTAAACGGAGATTGCACTCCACCATTCGCTTTTTAGCCGCTTGACCGCTTTTGAGCTTCTCGTGTAGCTCTGATAATTCAATTCCTG
>JBCBTL010000112.1:0-7407 GCA_039818705.1 Cyanobacteria bacterium J06639_1 | reverse complement strand
TGCAAAATTAACGGCATTCCCGGCGATAGCATCGGCGATTTTGCCCGCGCGTTAGGCGACTACGGCGGCGAATCGCTCGTGCGGATGGCAGCGTTAGTCTGCTACGACGGCCTCGTCCCCCTCGGCCCCGACTTTCTGCGCGGCGTTCAGACTACCCTCAACAACCTCAAACCCAAAGATCTAGACAGCAACAACGCCTTCAAACGCATCAAGGACGCACTACCCGGCAAGTCCACGAGCGATCGCCTCGGTTTCTTAGAGGCCAGTTTCAATTCCACCAAAGACTGGATGGGTAATTTCGTGAGCGATCGCGGCCTCACCCCCACCAAAGTGGCGAAAAACCTGCAAACCTTTATCGATGTCTCGGACGACAAGCTCGACTATCTGGGTGCCATGCTGGATATGTCCACCAACTACTACGAACACACGGGGATTCAAACGCTGGCTCGGCGCTTAATCGAACGCGCGGTAGCTGAAATTTAGACCATTCGCGATTTCTCACGCGTGCAGAACATTGCCATGACTGATGAAGCCGACAAGTCCCGTCACAAACCCTTTCGCCGACCGCTCGGCGAAATTCTAGACGATCTGAGCAAACCCATTCCCGATCGCTTTTTGGGCAAGCGCAAGCAGGGGGGCAGCACGATTACCTACGTGCCCTGGTACGAGGTCACCCGCCTCATGGATTTCTTCGCGCCGGGGTGGTCGGGCGAGATCGCGTCGATTACATTTACTGAAACCCGCGTCACGGTGGTCTATCGCATCACCATCCACGCCGCTGAAGGGGATTTCCATCGCGAAGCCACCGGCACGGAAGTGCTGAACAAAAGCTTCGGCGATCCCATCACCGCTGCCGAGCAACAAGCATTTAAGCGAGCCTGCGCCCGCTGGGGCATGGGATTAGAGCTTTACGGGGAGTAAGTCTCTGGCTCGCTAAGCTTCCGAGCGGCGATCGCAGAACTGTTCGACCGCTTCGCGCCGATAAAATGCCGTACCGCGCCGGTTGGTGTAAAGCGGCTGAATGCTGGCGCGATCGAGCTGGAGATAGGCTTCTTCGGGCGAACAGCCCAACATTCGCGCTGCCGTGTCGATCGCGATTTTCTGTTGCGCAAACCGCGCTAACAGGTCGGCCTCGGACTCGTTCAAAAGCTCGGTCAGCAGCATATCGGCCAGCAACCAGCAGGCCAACGTATCGGCTTCGGCTCGGTGGGAGGGGCCGACATCGAATCGGAAATGCTGCACCAGCTTCGGCAAACTGCGCGAGGGTAGGTGAGAAAGCATCAGTCTCGACAGCTTGACCGTGCAGAACTGACTGGCAGGCGATCGCGCGAACGTCACCCCCAATCGCTGGTATTCCTGCTGCAAAAAGCCGTAATCGAACTGCAAGTTATGGGCAGTCAAAACGCCTTCCGTCAGCAGAGGCAAGTAATCTGGCAGCACGGTATCCGACGCAGGCGCTTCGTCCACCATCGCTTGAGTAATGCCCGTAAATTGGGTGATGCGATAGGGCACGGGTACGCCCGGATTGAGAGTGTGGGTTTGCTGGTGGACGACTTCCTTGCCCACGCGCGCCTGCAAAACCGAGATTTCAATCACGCGATCGCTCCCCGCCCGCGACCCCGTGGTTTCTACGTCCACCACCGTGAGGAGTTCGGTAGCTAAGTCTTGATAGCGTTTCAGTAAAGCTCGCGATCGCAGCGATCGCGCGTCGGTCCGGGTCGAGCGGGAAGAAGTCATGCAGGCGATCGCTCACGCGATGGTTGATGGGATGCAGGACAGAGAGGGGATATTCAGGCGATCGTAATTTGGCAGGCGTTATTTGGCATTGACGCGCTGCTCTTCATCTCCCAAGATCTTCGTGAGCTGCTTAACGCCTTTGCTAACTTGGCGAGACACCGTTACGGGGCTGATTTGCAGGTGCTTGGCTGTTTCTTTCTGGGACAGATCGTGCAGAAACACGAACTCTAAAATTTGGCGCGTGCGTTCCTCCAGTTGCATCATCGCTTGTTTCAAGCGCAGCCGATCTTCTTGAACGAGCTGGAAACTGGCATATTTCGAGTCGGGCACCATATCCCCGAGGGACTGGCTGTCTTCCTCTGATTGCCGCACGGGAGCGTCGAGACTGACGAGCATCTGACTCTGACGAGCCAGCATCAACGCGTGCCACTCTTCGGGGTTAAGCCCCATGGCTTGGCGCATTTCGGCCTCACTCGGATTTCTGCCCAGGTCTTGCCGCAAGCCAGACGAGACTTTTTTGTGTTGGTGCAACAGCGTGTACCAGCGGCGAGGTACCCGCATCGTCGGGCTTTTATCGCGCAGATAATGTTGAATTTCGCCGCGAATGTAGGGGAGGGCAAACGAGCTAAAGGCCAGCCCCCGACCGACATCAAAGCGTTCGACCGCTTGGATCAGCCCGATGCTGCCGATTTGCATTAAGTCATCGAACGTTTCGCGGCACTGATTTTTCCAGTGGTGGGCTTCTTTGCGCACCAAGCCCATGTTCATCTCCACCAAGCGATTGCGCAGTCGCGGAGACGGATTCTCCCGATACTGCTTGAGCATCTCTAGAGTTTTGGCTTTGCGCTGGGGGGATGAGGCAGTCATAAATGAATACTCGCAGCGATCGCGAAGATCCTGAAGTGTTAGACGAATCAGTCAGTGTAAACTGGCGCGTGTTGTCTCCAACGAACGAAAGGAATGAGAGTGGAACCGCGTTAACCCGCAGCAGCGAGTGTGCGTTCTGGTATTACAGTACCCAGATTTGGGCAACCCAGCCTTAGGTTACCCAGCCGGAGCGGGAACGGGAACGGGTAAATCGAATAGAACGGTGGACATGTACCGCTCTGCCCACTCCACGCCGAAGGCTTTTTCGAGGACGCGGCGGGTTTTGTCGTTTTGTTGCTGTTGGGTGCAGTAATGGCGTTGGCGATCCAGTAGATGGGTGGCGAGGTCGGCAGGGACGCGCGTTTGGGAGCGAGCCTGTTGGCAGTGCAAATTCAAATAATCGACCGTCATTTCTAAAAACAGATGCTCTTCAGCCTCGTTGGTCGGTCGCACGAACAGGCAAAAGGGGGAAAAAATTGTGCCCCACGCTGGTAAATCGCGGCGTTCGGTAAATTCGGCGTGTCGGGTCAGCCAGGGTTCGAGTTGAGTGGCATACGCGTCGGGACGTTCGGTTTGGAGGGGGGAAAGATCGGCGATCGCTGCACTGATGTGCCCTCGTGCCCCGACTAAGTCACATCCGAAGATAGGCAGGTCGTACTCCGGGCGGGGGAACATGACGCAATGGAGGATGTCGAGCATGGAGCCGATGCGCGCCAATTCGAGATGCAGCTTCCGAAATTGCGGCGTTTGGTAGCAGCGGTTTTCAATGGCGAGACGCTCTCCTTCCAGGCGACCTTCGATGTAGCCCAAATCGTCGGGCAGCTCGAACGGCTCCAGGTCTAGGTGCGCGTCCCACGTGCTGAGGATGCGCTCTGCGAGCTGGTTAATTAGGGGATGTTGCTGACCGAGGAGCAACGGGGGGGATGTCATATGCCGTCTTCGAAAGAGGTGGGGGTGAGAGGTCATCGTATTTTACCGCCTTCGCCTCTGGGGGCTGGGGCGCTTCGTCGAGTAGAGCTAACTGGCGGCGTCGGGATGGAAGTAGTTGTAGATTTGCTGTGCCAGCTTGGGGCCGATGCCTGACACCTGGGCGAGCTGTTCGGGGCTGGCGGTTTGGATGCGGGAGATCGAGCGAAATTCAGCCAGCAGGAGCTTCTGTCTGTGGCTGCCCAGTCCGGGAATGTCGTCGAGGGTGGAATGTTGCTGGCGGACGCGGCGCTGCTGGCGGTGGAAGGTGATGGCAAAGCGGTGGGCTTCGTCCCGCAATCGCTGTAAGAGCAGGCGACCGGGATCGTCGTCGTCGAGTTGAATCGAGGTGGAGTGGCCGGGGACGAAGATTTCCTCTTGGCGTTTGGCGAGACCGATGATGGGGAGATGATCTAAGCCGAGGCGATCGAGTTCGGCGCGCACGGCAGAAAGCTGGCCTTTGCCGCCGTCGATGACCACTAAATCGGGGGTGTCGGCGGGCGAGAGCTTGCCGAATCGTCGTCGCGCGACTTCGGCATGGCTGGCGTAGTCGTCGGAGCGTCCCGATCGCACTTCAGGGTCGCGAATTTTGTAGCGACGGTAGTGCTGTTTGGCGGGGAGGCCATCTACGAATACGACGCGACTGCCCACAGCATCCGAACCTTGAATGTGGGAGATGTCGTAGCCCTCGATGCGGTGGGGGAGTCCGGGTAAATCGAGGACGTCGCTGAGGCGTTGGAGGGCGATCGCGTTACGCGTGGCACTGCGTTGAGCGCGATCGAGTTCGTACTGAGCGTTGCGCTCCACCATCTCCAGGAGTTCGGCTTTCATTTGCCGCTGAGGAGAGACGAGAGTTACTTTTCGACGTTTTTTCTCGCTCAGCCATCCCTCAATGAATTCAGCATCGGGTAAAGGAAACTGCGTCAAAATTTCGGGAGCGATTTCAACTGGATCGCAGTTTTGATAGTGAGCTTCGAGCGCCCGCTGCAAAATTGAGGGTAGATCGCTGTTATCGATTTGGGCTGTGGCGGCATCTGTTGAAGTGCTTGGGTCTGGAGCGTCCGCGTTTGAATCGAGACTTTCCACACTAGCGGCCTGTTCGCCTGTGTCCCGGCGCATGCGTTCGGCCACAAACGCCAAACGACCTACCAACTTGCCCGATCGCACCTGGAATAGCTGAATGCAAGCTCTGTTTTCGTCTGCGGCGAGGGCGATCGCATCCCGAGAGGCCGTTGAATTAGGCAGCGAGACTTTCTGGGTTTCGCCCAACTGTTGCAAGCCGCGCACTTGGTCGCGCAACCGAGCGGCAGCTTCGTAGTTCTCAGCTTCAGCAGCAGCGGCCATGCGATCGCCCAGCTCGCCGACGAGTTTCTCGGCTTGTCCTTGAAACACCATCGCTACCTGTTGCAGCGTGTCGCGATAGCTCTCGGGGTCGATCAAGCCCTGGCACACGCCCGGACAGCGACCGATATCGTAATTCAGACAGGTGCGATCTTTGTGTAGCGGCTTCCAGCGCTGGCGCAGGGGGAAAATGCGTTTCACCAGCCCCAGCGTGTGGCGGAGCAGGCGCACGTCCGTGTAGGGGCCGTAGTAGCGGTCGGCGCGGGCGCGATCGCTGTCCCCTTTTTGCGATCGCCAGCGGCGGTTGCGAGTGATAAACAACTGCGGATAGTCGTTCGACCACGTGATGCAGAGATAAGGATATTTCTTGTCGTCTTTGAGGAGAACGTTGTAAGGCGGCTGGTTCGCTTTGATCAGGTTGTCTTCGAGCGCTAGGGCTTCGGCTTCGGTATCGGTGACGATGAATTCGATTTCGCACACCTGCACCACCATGCGCTGAATGCGAGGGGTGAGGTCGGAACTGAAGCGAAAATACGACCGAACTCGCGATCGCAATCGTTTGGATTTGCCGACATACAAAATCGCATCCGTGCGATCTTTCATCAAATACACCCCCGGCTCCATCGGAATTTCCTTCAGACGAGCTTCGAGAGCGATGCGGTTGTTCCACAGCGGACTGATGGTTTGCATGGACGCGGAGGAGAGAAAGTCACAAGTGATAGTTCAGAGGTGACGAGGCGAGCGATCGCCTGCACCTCGCGCGATCGAGCGAAGACTGCTCGAATTCACTGGCATCGTCATCATAATCGTGCCTCCTCGCTAGGCGAAGTCATTTTCGAGCGTTTAGTATGAGTGATACGCGGAGGCTGTGGGGACTGTTCGTGAGTAACGCTGCGTTTACAACTCAAATCGGTCAACTGCTGCGACAGGCCTACTTGCTCTCGGACGCGCAAGTTGATGTGGTGCTGCGCGATCAGGCCAGCAACAGCGATCTTCGCTTCGGAGAAATTTTGGCTCTGCGGGGATGGTTGAAACCCACAACCGTTGAATTTTTTGTCGAAGAATGGCCTCGCATTGGCAACATGCATCGCAAGCCTTTAGGTCAATATTTTAAGGCTGCTGGCTTGCTCGACGATCCCCAAATTGAAATGCTCTTGTCGGAGCAAAAACACACGGGACTGCGCTTGGGGGCGCTAGCGGCTCTTAAAGGCTGGATGAAGCCCGAGACCGTCAATTTTTTCCTAGAATCGCTGGTTCCCGAAGCCGAGCGGCGATCGCATTTCACCGAAATTGGCATCGTCGAATCGGTTCATGCAGAAATCCCCACGCTCGAACTCTCAGAAGAGGACGACATCCACTGGCTTGGATGAAATCAGCTTTGGGTCGAGCCGCTGAATCTCAACTTTCGACAGCTACAGGTGACTGCCCGCGCTTGCAAGATGCGAGTTCTGCGGCCAACGCGATCGCTTCTTTCAAACTCAGTGGATCGGCGATGCCTTTTCCGGCGATGTCAAACGCTGTGCCGTGATCGGGTGAGGTTCTGACGAACGGTAAGCCAATGGTGCAGTTAACGGCGCGATCGAAGGCGAGTAGCTTGAGCGGGATCAAGCCCTGATCGTGATAGAGGGCGAGGAAGCCATCGGCAGCGCGGCGATCGCGATCGCGCCAAGCCTGACCCGCCTGCACCCACAGCGTATCGGGGGGGACGGGGCCGGTCGCATCGGGCAACGACTTCACCAAATCTGAGAGCCAGTCCACCTCTTCGCGACCGAGCTGCCCCGCTTCGCCACTGTGGGGGTTGAGGCCAGAGACGGCGATGCGAGGAGATTTGATACCCAGATCGGTTTGCAACATCTGCCGCAAAAGCTCGAACTTCCAGCGCACAAGTTCTGCATCGATCGCGTCTGGTACTTGGCGGAGGGGAATGTGGGTGGTGGCGAGGATGACGACCATGCGCCAGTCGGTGAAGGGCGATCGCGCGACGAATGTCATGGCATAGCGATCGGTGTGGCTGTATTGAGCGAGCACTTCCGTTTGGCCGGGAAAGTGATGTCCGGCAGCCGCCCAGGCGTATTTCGCGATCGGAGCGGTGACGATGCCGTCAAACTGTCCCGCCATAGTTTTCTGAATAGCTGTTTCGAGATAGCCGAAACTCGCCGCGCCACTGCGAGCGTTGCCCGTGCCGAGGGCGATCGCGCTATCAGTCGGACAGTCGATAACCTCTAACGAGTCTGGATCGGCGAGGGGTGCGTCTGAAACTGCGTGTAGAGATTGATAGGTGGATTGGAGGGTAGCGCGATCGCCTACCACCACCAGCTCGGCCAGATTGTGTAAATCGCGATCGGCTAGGGCTTTGAGAACGATTTCGGGGCCGATGCTAGCGGGATCGCCCAATGTTAAAGCGAGGCGAGGTCGAGCCGATGAAACAGTCGATGCAGACACGGCAGCGAATGGGGATAGGGAGTTAAGAACGCAGGTGAAAGAGAAAAGGCGCGT
>JBCBTL010000111.1:0-7423 GCA_039818705.1 Cyanobacteria bacterium J06639_1 | reverse complement strand
GCGTTTACCTGCACCCGCGAGCCGAATTCTGCTGCCAGCGCCGTGCCGATTTGGCTTTGCAGCGGGCGATCGGAGACGAGCACGACGGCAGTGCCGGGTACGTCGCACAGGAGATGGCGGAGACTGGCGATCGCCCGATCTCGAAATAAAGGGCTGTGGGGGGCGGGCAGGGTTGAGAGCGTGCAGACGCGGATGACTTCATCGCGGCGATCGGGTAGAAAGCGCAGTGCCGTGGCATCGGGCAACCCCAGTCGCTGGCGAAAATTTGGGGCATCTTTGGTCAGGTCGAGGGCTTCGCCGATCGCGACGACGGGTTGAGACGACCACACGCGTGTCGCCAACAGGTCGGAGGCATCGCTCGGGGCTAGGTGCAGTACGAACTGTCCGGTTTCGAGATTGCGATGTACCCAGGCGATCGCGTCTGCCCGCGCGTTCAGGTTGCCCCACGCGAGCCAAGGCTCGGGCAGGTCGGTATCGGCCAGAAGCGCGGCCAATTCGGCCACAATCGCGCGTTCGTCGGCATGGAGGAGAAATTGCGGCAGCGGACGGCGGGCGAACGCTTGAAACAGTCGAATTTCGAGCCGTTCGATCGCCTTTGCCTGATGGGGCAGCGCCAGCCGCAGGTGATGCCAGTGGTGACTGGAGATGCTGACGGCTATCGCGTCTTGCACCCAGTCGTCCAAGTATTCGGCACGGTCGAGCACGAGCGGCACCGTTGGGGGACTGACTGAGGAATCGGCATGAAGGCGATCGCGCAGCCACCGGACGGGATCGAGCAGCATCACGCCGTCGAAATCGGGGAGGAGGCGATCGCACTCGCGAGCGGGCTTGGCGAGCGACAGCGCGGTTTGCAGGTAAGGCAATACGTCGTGGAGGAGTTCTGCGCGCACGTCGGCTGGCGCGCAGATAGCGGTCGGGCCCGGCCACATGAGGGCGGGCAGGAGATAGCTGAGGCGGTGGGCGCCGCCGGGGGGCACTTGAATCAGGGCGTGACGCTGCAAGCGCAAGCCGCGCGCCACCAAGCGAGCCATCGTCAGTTGATGCGGCCAGGGGGCGCGCGCGTCGAGGCGATCGCCCTGCTGCTGGCGCTGCAACTGTCGCAACTGTTGGTGAACTTCAACCTCGATCACGCTATCGTTCCAGAGAAATCATGCCGGGACAGATCGCTTGCCGCGAACAGAGCGAACGGGAAAATGGCTGGGGAGAACGCGTGAGGAGATCGCAGTGGCCGAGACCCACCTCATCGGTGCCCAAACCTGGTTCCCAAAATGAGTTCCTAATAAAACAGCAGGCCGCCTCGCGCGAACCTGCATCAACTGCAGTAATTTTACCAACAATTGGTGGGAGTCGCGGTAGCCTTAAGCGTCGTAGTCCCCTCCAGAGCCGTATTTCAAAGCCTGCAACCGCTGATGCCACGCATACTGTTGTGCCGCCGGGAGTTTCGCAACCCAAGCGGCGATCGCCGGACTCAATGCCTCAGCGAGCCCGTAAACCCCCAGCGCTGCGTAGTGATACGACCAATCCAGAAGCGCTGGCACTCCCAAGCGCGGCACCACTTGCAACACGGCTCCAGGATGCATCCAAGCCGTCCGAAAAAGCGCCTGCGTTAACGCTGGAAACTGGACGACATCCTGCAAAAACGGTCGCAACACGGCATCGCCCGACTGCTGCATGGCCTCAAAGACGGCTTTCAAAAGCTGATTGACGCTATCAGGGTCGGACTTTGCCTCAGGTGCGACGCTCATCGCCTTTTGGAACAGCCAAGTGACGGCGAGATTGGGTTGGTAGGGCTGCAAGAGAGACAGGCTGGCGCGATCGAGGCGATCGCCCTGCAAGGCTTCATCGATTCCCGCATCCAACCGCTCCAAATGCCGCAGCATCGCCCCAAATCCACCAAAACTGAGGGGAGATTGGTTGCCGCCGCTGTCTCCCACCGAGAGAATGCGATCCCACACGGGTGCGAGGGGGCTTTGGCGGTAGCAGGGGAACAGGCCGAACATGGCGCGAACTACGTCTAGGTCTTCGAGTCGGACGTGCTGGTAGTCAGGCAGCCATTGCAGGTAGTCGGCAAACAAGTCTTCGAGGGAAAGGCGATCGCGTCCCGCATCCAGGTACGAAAACAAGTAGGTCGTGCGTCCGTCCCGAGCGGGAAACGCCTCCCAAAAATACTGGCAGTGCTTCTGAATCGGCCCAAGGGTGACGAGCAGATCGCCGGTCGAATTCTCGGTAAAGCCCTGCGCGCAGGTGCCGACGACTAAGCAAATACTGTCGGGTCGTTTGCCCTCCCGAGCCTGACGCGCGATCGGAGAAAAGTGACCCATCGCGTCCAGTAGGAGGCGCGATCGCAACATCTGTTTATCCTTTTGCCCAGTCTCTTGGGTGACGATATCTACGCCCTCGGAATGCACGATCACTTCCACAAACGGCGCATTTTCCAGCAAATGCCCGCCCGCTTCCAGGAATTTGGTTTTGAGCGCGTCGAGCAAGTACGCCGGATCGACACCGACGTTCAGGACATCTTTCACCCAAATATCTTCGCCCCCCGCAAACGCGACGCGGGCGGGGTTGTATTCCGAGGCGATCGCCGTTTCCAACTCTTCCTCAGTCAACAATCCTAGCCGCACGAAAACATCTAGTTCCCGCCGAGAGACATTCCACTCCTGCTCGCGACCTCGCAACACCCCTCGTTCGATGACTGCCACTTTCCAGCCGCGCTGGGCGAGAGCGGCACCGATGAGAATGCCGAGGGTGCCTCCCGCGATCGCCACGTCCCACTCAGGAGCCTCTGAAGGGCGATCGCTCGTCCGGACAACCTCGGGAATAGGCAGCGTGCCTTGCTTGATCTGCGACCACAGCGCGTCGGCACGGCGCAAATTCTCCCGCGCGTTGCCGGGTACAGCCGCTAAAAATGAGTCCACGGAAACCGTCATCGCGATCGCACTCTAAGATCGAAACGCTGCTTCGATCCTAAGTTCATGTCCGGCACTCCGTCTGCAACCCGTTCTCCCCAACCGACCTATTCACTCTCCGAGCTCAACGCGATCGTGACTGAGGACTATCGCCGCTTTCCCCAACAGCAAACCTTCGACATTTATGCAGAGGACGTATCGTTCGTCGATCCCCTCAATCGCTTTCGGGGGGTAGAGCGTTACCAGGAAATGATTTCTTGGATGGATCGGTGGTTTCTGGACGTGCGGCTGGATCTGCATGACATTCGGGCTGAATCGGATGAATCTGGGGGCGATCGCATTCGCACGGAGTGGACATTACACTGGCGCGCGCCCTTGCCTTGGAAACCTGAAATGGCGATCGCGGGCTGGAGCGAGTTGGGGGTGAATGCTGAGGGTAAGATTCAATCCCACACCGACTACTGGCACACGCCGAAGTGGGACGTACTCAAACAGGTTGTTTTGGGTTACTCGCCCGCTGCTGCTGCCGGTCGCGCCGAAGATTCGTGATACCGTAGGGCAGCCCGAGAGGGGTTGCCGCGCGATCGACAGACGGTATGCCAGGTTTTTCCGTTTTTGGCACGAGTTTGGTTTTAGCTTTCATTACGCAAATCGGACAGTACATGCCGATTCCGCTCACGCTCGGGGTCGTCCTGTTGGCGTTAGTGGGTTTCGTGAGCGAGTGGAAACCCGTTGACATCACCGCTCTCAGCATTATGGTGTTGCTGATTGTCTTGGGGTTAGTGTCGCCTCAGGAAGGCATTTCGGGCTTCAGCAGCTCGGCCACCATTACCGTGATGGCAATGTTCATTCTCAGCTCCGGCATCGCCCGCACCGGCGTGATCGTGTCTGTGACCGACTGGCTGATGAAATGGGGGGGCAAATCGCTGTTTCGCCAAGTACTGACAATGGGGCTGATCGTCGGTCCGATTACAGCGCTAATCAACAATACGGCTGTCGTGGCGGTTTTTCTGCCCAGTATCGAGAACTGGTGCCAAAAACAAGGTATTTCAGCCTCAAAACTCCTGATTCCACTGTCTTACTCCACGATCCTGGGCGGAATGATTACAGTCATCGGCACGTCCACCAATATTTTGGCGAGCGGCCTATCCGAGCAGCTCGGCTACGGTGCGTTTTCGCTGTTTCAGTTCGCCCCCGTGGGTTTGATCACCTTCGGGGTAGGGATGCTGTATTTGGCGATCGCCGCACCGTGGCTGCTCCCCAATCGAAAAGTACGCAATGGCAACGGCGATGAAACGGTAGGCGATCGCTATCAGCTTCAAGACTACGTCAGCGAAATCGTCGTTCCCCCGGATTCCAGTCTCGTCGGTCAAACCCTACGCTCGTCCTCTCTCCAGCGCCAGTTCGATATCGACGTGCTAGAGATCATTCGCCGCGACGAGCATTTTCCTCAGCCCATCGCCGACAAGCGCTTAATGCCCGGAGATATTTTGCTGGTGCGGGGCGGACGTGAGGAACTGCTCGAAATCAAAAAAGACAAAGGGATATACATCCTGCCGGACGTTCAGTTCAGCGATGAAGACTCTTTTGAAGACTTGGAACCGGAGGAAGACGGAATTGCCGAAGTTCTCATCATGGCCAATTCCGGTTTGATCGGGTCAACCCTGAAAGAACTTCGCTTCCGCCAACGCTACAACGCCACCGTGCTAGCCATTCGGCGCGGTCAAGAGCTCGTGCGCGATCGCCTCGGTCGAGTTCCGTTGCGATTCGGCGATGTCTTGCTCGTGCAAGGCCCCCGTCAGAGCGTGGTCGGTTTGCAAACCAGCCGGGACGTGTTGGTGATCGCCCAGCGCGATTTAGAGACGCTGCGCACGGAGAAAGCAGGGGTCGCGATCGCGATCGGCCTTAGCGTCGTGTTGCTAGCCGCTTTTAACATTTTTCCCATTCTGGTCAGTGCCCTGATGGGCGTGGTGGCAATGGTGGTCACGGGCTGCCTCAAACCCGGCGAACTGTATCAAGCCGTGCGCTGGGACATTATCTTTTTGCTGGCTGGATTGCTGCCGTTAGGCATTGCCATGGACAATTCCGGCGCGACGGATTGGCTGTCGAATTTGCTCGTATCGGCGGGCGGGGCGCTGTCCGGCTACTGGGTATTGATCTTCTTCTACATCGCGACAGCTATCCTGACCGAAATTCTGTCCAACAATGCTTCAGTCGTGTTGATGCTGCCGATCGCGGCAAAAACGGCTGAACTGCTCGATCTCAACGTGCTTTCATTCATGTTCGTGGTCACGTTTGCTGCCTCAAACAGCTTCATGACCCCCATCGGCTACCAAACCAATACGATGGTCTACGGCCCCGGCGGCTACCGCTTTCTCGACTTCACCCGCTTTGGCGCTCCCTTGACGGCGATCATGACCGTCCTGACGCCGCTGTTGATTTATCGGTTTTACGGCTTGTGACGCGCGGTTGTTAAACCGCAACAGCCGCAATGTCATTCAAAAAGTTCTGCAGCAGCGCTTTTCCTACGGGAGTGAGGATGCTTTCGGGGTGAAACTGAACCCCCTGTACGTGGGGGTAGTCGCGGTGACGCAAGCCCATGATCGTCCCGTCGTCCGACCAGGCTGTAATTTCTAGAGTCTCGGGGCAACTGGCGCGATCGACCGCCAAACTGTGATAGCGAGTGGCGGTTAAATCCGCTTCCGTATCGGCAAACACCCCGAGGTTGTCGTGATGAATGACCGAGGTTTTGCCGTGCATCAGTTCGGGAGCGCGATCGACCTTGCCGCCGTACACCTGGCCGATGCACTGATGTCCCAAACACACGCCCAAAATGGGAATGTCCGCGCCGAATTCCCGAATGAGTGCCATCGAAATCCCCGCATCTTCCGGTCGCCCTGGCCCCGGTGAAATGACAATGCCATCTGGGTTGAGCTGTCGCACCCCCTCCACGTCAATCTCGTCGTTGCGGTACACCTGTAGCTCGGCACCCAACTCCCCCAAATACTGGACGAGATTGTAGGTAAAGCTGTCGTAGTTATCGATGACAAGCAGCACGGCACTGAGGGCGAAAGAACGGACAACCAGTTTAGCTAGCCGGTGCAGGCACGGGAAAGGGCGGCGGGGTATCCGGCGAGGGGTCAGTTGGCTCCGCTGTCGCAGAGGGGATCGGCGCGATCGGGCGATAACAAATCGCCGCCGCACTCCACTCCCGCTCCAGGCAGTACAAGCGATCGCCCGGCTGTAGCTCGGCGATCGCCGGCATCACCAACACCCGCTGTTGGCGGCGGACCACCAGCGGCAAGAGGCGATCGCTCCCCACGGCTTCGGCAAGCTGAGCGGTCAACTCGGTAAAATTCGTCGGGCTAACCCCGGGTAGGGGGGGGCGCAACGAGGCCGACGCATCCAAATCCAGATAGGTTGCATAGGCGGGAGAAGCTTTCGTGCTGAGCTGCGGCAGGTGTAGGGCGGCAATGCGAGTGGATTCGGACTCGACATAACCTTCCCAGCCCTCCAGTTTGGCGGTGCTCCAACTCAACGGCTGGATGCGCTCCGACGCTCCCGATGCGGGCAACAGCGCCGCGATCGCCTGGGGGGGTTTGAATGTCGTCAAAATAAATTCGGCGATCGCGCGGTTCAAATCAGCACTCAGCGTCAAGACTACCAATCGCTCGACGCGATCGAGGCGGGCGCGGGTCAAAATCGACTCGTCGAGGGCGCTCCCAGCGATCGCGTGGCATTCTTCGCTCATCTGGAAAGGGGCGCTGAGAGCTGGCCCCGAGGCCGAGGGGTGCGCTATCAGCGAGACGGGCTGCTTGAGTTCGCACAGCAGCCGCGCCAGTTGGAACCCCAGTTCGCGATCGCTAACGATGGCGATCGCGCCACTGCCCTCCAAATCCAGCAGACCCGCCACGGCTCCCGCCGATAGCCCTTGAATCACGACTGTAATGGCAATGGTTAAAAAGACCAGCGCTTTGACGGCCTCACCCCCGGTAATGTTGTGCTCGGCTAGCACGAGGGCGAATAAAGAAGACACCGAAGCCGCCACAATGCCTCGCGGCGCTAACCACGCCACGAAGACCTTCTCGCGCCAGGAAAAATCGCTCCCTAGCGTACACATCCACACGCTGAGCGGACGCACCACCACGATCAGTACGGCCACGGTGGCAACCGCGCCCCACCCCAGCAGCCGAATCGACCCCAGCGAGAGATTCGCCGTCAACAGCACGAACAGCACCGAAATCGCCAGCGTCACCAACTGTCCCTGAAAGCGCCGCACCTGACGCTCTTTAATTTCAGCAATCTGGCGCACCACCAACCCGGCAGTCACCGCCGCCATCAACCCCGACTCGGACAAGACGCTTTGGGAGAGCGCGTACAGCCCCAACGCCGATGCCAGCACCACGCAGTTGGTCAGCTCCTCACCGAAAAACGTGCGGTACTTCCGCAGCAGCAGCCCGATCGCGCCGCCTCCAATGCCGCCGACCGCAGCACCCAACGCCAACGTCGCCAGC
>JBCBTL010000110.1:0-7441 GCA_039818705.1 Cyanobacteria bacterium J06639_1 | reverse complement strand
GAAAGAAGCAGAAACCCATCAGAGGTGACTCTTGGGAATCCCCTTCCTTCTAGGGAGGGGAGGATGTCAATACCCCGTCCTCGCTACCATTCTGGTTCAAGCTCTAACACCTAACCCTTCCCCTATAGCCACGCCCGAGCCAACTCCAACTCCTAGGCCCAGCCCATCTGCCTCCCCAACTCCACCGGTCATCGGTGATGGTACGGGAGCATCGGACAGCTTGGTTATTGCTGGACTTTTGCCCAATCCTTCGGGTCAGGAAAGTCTGAACGAAGCGGTGTTTTTGAAAAATGTGGGGAATACCCCTGTTAACCTAAATGGCTGGACGATACGCGATCGCGCCAACAGTTTTTGGGCGCTAGGCGATCGCGCTGGCACATCGGGCGCAACTGTCGCACCGGGCGAAACCATCCAAATCCGGCGATTGCTGCAGCCAATGGCGCTCAACAACAGCGGCGACACCGTGAGGCTGATTGCGCCCGACGGTCGCGTGGTGGATGAAGTTAGCTACGGACGCACGCGCCAAGACGAGTTCTTCTCTTTTGGCTGTTGAGTTCCCCGCTATGCGGGGCTATTCGAGTGTCAGTCCATCCGTCATACCGGTGTCACGACGCTGCAACGCAGACTCCATATCTCTTGTTTAGGGTGTGAGTGTTGAGTTGGAGTTAGTTTCATGACCGAGCGCGAATATCAAGACATCCAGGCTCGTCTGAGAGCCAGTCGCGGCGAGCGTCAGTACGCTACATCTGCTCGTACGTTTGCCGTGGGGAACTCTTGGCGATCGCCAGCGCGCCCCCTCTCGAAGTGGTGGTACTTCGCCGCCGGGCTGGGATTGGGGTTCTTCTTCGCCTTGGGTGCCAGTTCTAACGCAATGCCTGCTTCGCACGAGCCCATTGAGAGCTTCCGCAGTGCTGCGCAACAGACAGAACGAGTCGATTTGGGCGGATTTCGCGATCGCTAGCAAGCGCTATTCTCTGTCGCTCGAATCTTCACCAATCTGGTCACTGAGCCTGCGAAAAAAAGGTAAAGTTTGCCCTGTTCGCCCAGAGTAAAGATGTTGAAAATGAGGCTAACCGTGTCGGCGATCGCGCGGCTCGGTTGTGACGATGCAGCTACTACACTGGGTTTATCCCATGCTGCCTGAGGATGTCATCGTATGGTTGCCAGCCTATCTACGGACTACGTGTCGGCAGTGGACTACCTCTGCGAAGAGGTTCAAAGTCCGGTCAAGCGAGAGTATCGCGATGGCTTCATCTACAACATGGCTGGTGCGAGCAACAATCACGTCACGATCGCGGGAAATCTCTTTGCCTTACTCCGGAGCCACGTTCGCGGTAGTGGATGCCGTGTATTTATTTCTGATACGAAGGTTCACGTACAGTCTCGCAATTCCTATTACTATCCCGATGTGGTGGTGAGCTGCGATCGCCGCGATCGCGAATTCCCTAATTTTCTCCGCTATCCCAAACTGATCGTTGAAGTCCTTTCAGATGCCACTGAAGCCTTCGACCGCGGCGATAAATTTGCTGACTATCGCACGCTCGATACGATGGCCGAGTACGTTCTCATCAGTCAAAAGCATCCACAGGTTGAAGTCTTCCGCCACGACGAAAACGGTCAATGGACGTTCGCTCCCCATGCCGAGAACGACACGCTCCACCTCGTCAGCGTGGACTTTCAATGTCCTGTTATCGATCTGTATGAAGACGTAGAGTTCCCACCTGCCGAGCCTGAGGCCGAGCATTGAAGCGCATTGGGCGCGCGCCTCGCGGATCGATCCAAAACCCTGGCTTATCGAGCTAGCTGGCATCTTGAGCTAGATCGACTACACTCGGTCAGGAATGCTCGGGAGGGGAATCGGCATGGAGCGCTTTGCCAATCAACCATTGCGATCGCGACCTCACCTTGCGGTGTTCTCGTCCACCAAGGTGGGTAACTTTGTGGTCACGACTCCTTTGTTGCGCGGCCTCAAAGAAAAATATCCCGACTGTACCCTCGACTTTTACGGCAGCGACATCACCCGCGACTTCGAGACGCACTCCCCGTACATCGACTCCCGTTTTTCCCTCTACACGAAGCGGCCTGACTTTTTAGAAGCACTGACGACGACCGTACGCGATCGCATTGCCGCCGCAGGTGCCTACGACCTTGCCATCAACTGCGACGAATTTAGCGAGCTGAATCTAGTTGCGGTCACTGCCATTCGTCCGAAATATCTGGCCGGAGGCGGTCTGTCTCTCGACTTCCGTCGCAAGTTTGACGTAGGTGAAGCCCCGACCCAGCAAATGCTGCAGGACGATGACTGGGACAGCCCCGATTTTTTAGAGCGTTACAGCGGCATCATCACCAGCAACTACATCGGCGAACTGTTCTGCCGCATGGCCTACGTTGAAACCGACTTTTTCAAATTAGAACTCCCCAGTCAGCCCCCACCCTTCGACACGCCCGAGATTCTGATTCACGTCACCACCACCCGTAGTGCCAAAATGTGGCCGGTGCAGTACTGGCGTAAGGTCGTGGACTGGTGCGACAGTCAAGGATTTTCCGTTGGTTTAGTGGGCAGTCCCCCGAAGGTTCAGCAAGCCCTCTATCACTCCGGCAGCAATGAGGACGCGTTGCTGGCCGAAACTGCTCTGCTCGATCTGCGCGGTCGAACGTCGTTGATCGAACTTGCTGGCGCATTCGAGCAAGCCCGCGCCTGTATTTCGGTTGATGCTGGGCCGCTCCACATCGCTGCTGCTGTTAACTGTCCGACGATCGCGGTGTTCGGCAACGACGCTGACGGTCACGGAGCCAGCCCATCCCGCCTGTGGGCACCTCGTCTCCCCTACGTTCATCGCGCGCCATCCGAATTTACCTGTACCGTTTGCGCCGAGCATCGTTTCAAAAATGAGGCGTGTTTGGTTGACGGACATCCTTGCATGACGCATCTCTCTGCGGAGAGCATCATCGATCGCCTCCAAACGATTCTCTCCCCTGTCGTTGTCTAGTTTTCAGTTCATGACGCGTGAGTTTATCGTTTATGCCTGTCCTACGGGCGCGATCGCCGCTCAGCTTGCCACCTACTTCCAGCGCAGCCTTACCGAATGCGGCTCGAACGCAGCACATGGCTACATGCCTCACTGCACGCTCACGGGGTTTTTCCACGACGAACTCGAAGCCGCTCCCATCTACCTGAAAGCCTTAGATGACGCTCTCAATCAAGCCCGATCGCCCCAACCAAACCCGGCGATCGCCATCACTGCCCTGACGTTTCAGCCCGCGTTTCACTTTCTCAAGCTGGAGTCGGATTGGGTGTTGAGGTTGATGGAAGATTTTCGCGATCGCGCCCGATCCGACACCCGCGTCGATGCCCTCCGGCTCAAAGACTGGCTGCATCTAAGTTTGGCTTATGAGTTCCCTGCCGAACAGTACGTTCAGCTTCAGCGATTGGCGGCGGAAGTGGTCGATCCTCGATCTCCTGCAGGTTGGGAACTCCGTTTCTACGAGCGTCACGGCGATCGCTCCTGGACGTGCTACAAAACATGGGCACTCTGACTTCGCTGCTGTCGGTCGCGCCCTCAAAGCTCTCGTTACAAGCCTGGGGGAAATTGCGATCGCGTCAGCTAGGTGAAATGAGTTAGCCTTCGATTATCTGAAAAATAGATGCAGAGAGATATTAGTCAGGCTGCGGATCGAGCTGCGAGTGACACCATATTTTTGCCGCTGCGCCAGGATTATGGTGTCATAATCCAGCTTTCGCACTATCAGCTTCAATCATCAGTCGCACTTGCTTTGCAGCATTCGAGATTCCAAGCTTTGCGGTAAGCATCTTCCAGCTCGGTGGTCGCCGCAAGTGGGTGAGCCTCTCATCCGATCGCGCAATGTTTCCCGAATGGTTGTGAGGCGATCGCGAGTGCCTGCCAATGCTGCTGCAACGTACTTCTTGGAACTGCTTGCGCTCAATTGCGAAAGTCCGACTCTGATAGATTCCTCCACAGTCGCACAGTGTGATCTTCGCTAGCCGAGGCCAGAGTTTGCCCATCTGGACTGTACGCTAGCCCCCAGACCGGAGCGGTATGTCCTTCGAGAGTGGCGAGAGCAGTTCCATCCGCGCTCCACAGCCGCACGGTGTGGTCTGCGCCAGCCGAGGCCAGAGTTTGCCCATCTGGACTGTACGCTAGCGCTTTGATTGGAGCGGAATGCCCTTCAAGGGTGGCGAGAGCAGTTCCATCCGCGCTCCACAACCGCACAGTGTAATCTCTGCTAGCTGAGGCTAGGGTCTGCCCATCGGGGCTGTATGCTAGCGTCCAGACCACATTGGTATGTCCTTCAAGAGTGGCGAGAGCAGTTCCATCAGCGCTCCACAACCGCACGGTTCTGTCGCCGCTGGCCGAAGCCAGAGTCTGCCCGTCTGGGCTGTATGCTAGCGCCCAGACCGGAGTGAAATGTCCTTCGAGAGTAGCGAGAGAAGCTCCTTCAGCGCTCCACAGCCGCACAGTATAGTCCTCGCTAGCCGAGGCCAGGGTTTTCCCATCTGGGCTGTATGCTAACGTCCAGACCGTATTGGAATGTCCTTCAAGAGTGGCGAGAGCAGTTCCATCAGCGCTCCACAACCGCACGGTGTCGTCTTCACTAGCTGAGGCTAGAGTTTGCCCATCGGGGCTGTACGCTAGCCCCCAGACCGGAGCGGTATGCCCTTCGAGGGCAGCGAGAGCAGTTCCATCCGCGCTCCACAACCGCACGGTGTTGTCGATGCTAGCCGAGGCCAGGGTCTGCCCATCGGGGCTGTATGCTAGCGTCCAGACCAGGGCAGTGTGTCCTTCTAATCGCTTGAATTCCCGCAATTCGCGGCTGTCTGAATGTAATGAAGCGGCTTTGACAAGGTTGAGAATGCCTGGACTGGCTCGGTCAGCATCTTTCACGACCCTCCCGGCTGCGATCTCCATCGCAAAGGATTCAAACGCTCGATCTCCTTCAAGATGAGTCGCGCTTGCCTGAGTTAATGCTCTGGCAGCTTGGTTTTGAGCATCAATGGTTTGCTGATTGGCTCGATTGGCTTGAAACAGTGCCAAGCCGCCGAAAGCAGAAGTCATAGTAGCGATGGATAAAGACCCAAAAATGAGGATATTTCTTAGGCGCATTTGGGATACCTGCTCTCGCTCGACTTGTTGTTGTTCATCTTCATGGGTCTTGCTAGTTAACTCTTGCGGGAGCATTGTTCGTGTAGCGCCCGAGAGCGTAAATTGCTAACATCCTATGCGGGAAATCGCGATCGCATGCAGCTTGCTCCAGTGCCGGGAGAGCGTCTTCCTCGATCGCACTCAAAGCCCACACGACTGAATCGCGAACGATTGTCGAATCATCAGCTAGAGCTTCGATGAGGTAAGGGATGGCGGGAGACGCTTCGGCCTTGTATCGAACTAAGGCGCGAGAAGCTCTGAAGCGCTCGCCAATTTTCTGCGATTGCAGTTGTTCGACGAGCGCATCAATGGTTTCCAAAACTTCGCAGCTTCTCAATCAGAATTCAATAGCTCGGGATGTTTCTCCAGATATTTGGTGACGGTGTTCAGGTCTTTGTCGCCGCGACCGGAGCAGTTGAGGATGATGGTTTGGCTGGAGGGAAGTTGGGGGGCGAGGGTTTCTAGATAGGCGATCGCGTGTGCCGTTTCCAGCGCAGGAATAATCCCCTCTAATCGGGTCAGCAACAGCAGCGCTTTGACAGCTTCCAAATCCGTGGCGCTATAGTATTCGGCGCGGTGCATGTCTTTGAGGTAGCTGTGTTCGGGGCCGACACCGGGGTAGTCGAGTCCGGCACTGATGGAATGGGCTTCGCGCACTTGACCGTCATCGTCTTGGAGCAGATAGCTCATGGCTCCGTGCAATACGCCCACCTGTCCTCGGGTGAGGGTGGCGGCGTGGAAGTCGGAATCTGCACCGCTGCCTGCTGCTTCTACACCGATCAGGCGCACGTCGGTATCGTCGATGAAGGCGTTGAATAGGCCGATCGCGTTCGAGCCACCGCCGACGCAAGCCAACAACACGTCGGGGAGTTTGCCCCAGTCGGTCAGGCATTGCTGGCGGGTTTCTTGGCCGATGACATCGTGGAACTCGCGCACCATCATCGGATAGGGGTGGGGGCCAGCGACCGAACCGATAATGTAGTGGGTGGTTTCGACGTTGGTGACCCAATCGCGGATTGCTTGGGAGGTGGCATCTTTGAGCGTGCCCGTTCCCGCTTCGACGGGACAGACTTCGGCTCCGAGCAAACGCATGCGAGCGACGTTGGGGGCTTGGCGTTCGATGTCTAATACGCCCATGTAGATGACGCAGTCGAGGCCGAAACGTGCGCAAGCGGTGGCGGTGGCAACGCCGTGCTGTCCGGCTCCGGTTTCCGCGATGATGCGCTGTTTGCCCATGCGCTTGGCAAGCAGGGCTTGAGCGATCGCGTTATTAATTTTGTGCGCCCCGGTGTGGTTCAAGTCTTCGCGCTTGAGGTAAATGCGCGCGCCGCCGTAGTGCTGAGTGAGGCGCTCGGCGAAATAGAGCGGGCTGGGGCGACCGACGAAGTTTTTGAGATGGCCTTGCAGTTCGGCCTGAAATTCAGCGTCGTTTTGATAGCGATGGAAGGCAGATTCGAGTTCTTCTAACGCGCCCATCAAGGTTTCGGGCACGTACTTACCGCCGAACTCTCCGAATCGACCGCGCGCGTCGGGGCGTTGACCGCCTCCGGGCATAACGGCAGGAGTTGCGAGGGGCTTGGGGGCGATAGGGGTCTGAGTCACGCGAAGTCGAGTCCGAATCTGATGCCCATAATTATAAGTCTGATGCTGGGTGGGGTTGACTCTCTAGTGGACTGGAGATTTTAGAGTTAGGACATCGAACTGGCGATCGCCCTGATGAAAACGGTCGTGTTGGAACTGGAAGGGATGAGCTGTGCGGCCTGCGCCAGCGCGATCGAGCGATCGCTGCAAGCCGTTCCTGGGGTGTCGAGCGGCGCGGTGAATTTCGGCATCGAGCAAGCAACGGTGACGTTCGACCCCGATCGCACGAGTGTTGACGGGTTAGTTTCTGCGGTGACTGACGCGGGATACGGCGCGAAGCCCGTTGATAAGTCGGGCGATCGAGTCGAAGAAGTTCGCGACGGGAATGCTGGGGGCGATCGCGATTTTGCCCTCAGAGTAATTTTCGGGTGTGCGATCTCAGCCTTACTGATCGTTGGCATGACCCCCGCGATGCTCGGACTGCCTACGCCCGCCCTGTTGCACGGACTTCACGACCCGCGCGTGCAGATGATATTGGCGACACCCGTTCAGGTTTGGGTGGGGGCGGAATTTTATCGGGGGGCGTGGCACGCCGTGCATCGCAAGACGGCGGATATGAACGTGCTCGTCGTTTTGGGGACGACGGCGGCATTCGGGTACTCGGCGGCGATCGCTCTAGCTGGCGCGTGGCTCCCGTC
>JBCBTL010000109.1:0-7454 GCA_039818705.1 Cyanobacteria bacterium J06639_1 | reverse complement strand
CGGGATCGAAGAGGGGAGCGACAGACGAATCGATCGATGGAGTTCGTGCGACTTCAGACATGGTGCCCTCTCTATTTCGTTTATTCGAGAAAGTTGAACAATAAAACTATAGCTCAGCTCGTGGCATAGTGGACGTATGAAGCCGCTTTATCATCCAAGTCCAGATCAGATCGCGCTGGCGGGCGTGTTGTACGCCCTTGGCGATCCGGTGCGGCTGGGAATCGTGCAGTTGCTCTCGACTGGCGGGGAGCATCCGTGCAGTGCTTTCGACTGCGATTTGGCGAAGTCAACCATTTCGCACCATTTCAAAATCTTGCGCGAGTCTGGCGTCATTCGGACGCGCAAATCCGGGACGCAACATCTAAACTCCCTTCGCCGCGAGGAGTTGGATCGCCTATTTCCAGGCGTGTTGGAGTCGGTGCTGAACAACTGCGGCGTCGCAACACAGGCGAAAGCGAGCTAGAAACTCTGCCTCTGGCTTCTCTTTATGCTGGGGGTACTTCATCCATCGACATGATTGACTTTCCCCTAGATTCAGAGACCGTGACGATCGCCTCCCTCGGAGAGCGCGGCCTTCTCGATCTCATTCGACCGTTCTGTCTGCCAGGAGTGGTGGGCGATGACGCAGCGGTTATGAGCGCTCCTGAAGGCCAATTGGTCGTGACGACGGACGTGCTGGTCGATGGCGTTCACTTTAGCGATCGCACCACCCCTCCCCACGCCGTCGGCTGGCGAGCCGCAGCAGCCAACTTATCGGACTTGGCGGCGATGGGAGCAGCACCGCTGGGATTGACGGTGGGGCTGAGCCTGCCAGGAACGACCGCAGCGACTTGGGTACGAGAGCTATACCGAGGATTGACCGGCTGTTGCCACCCTTGGAGCGTAGGCATTGCGGGCGGAGACGTGACGCGGGCACATCAGCGCTTCGTAGCCATTACTGCCTGGGGCGAAGTTCCACCCGATCGCGCCATCTGGCGATCGCGCGCTCAACCGGGCGACTGGCTGATCGCGACGGGGCCACACGGCAGTTCGCGAGCGGGATTGGAACTGCTACTGAATTCGGAGGCGATCGCCTCGATATCTTCTGAAGATCGAGACTATTTGCAGCGCGCCCATCAATATCCCCAGCCGCGTTTGGATGTCGTGTCTCACTTGCCCGAGCTATGGCAGATGGGAGGACGCATCTGCGGCATGGACACGAGCGACGGATTGGCAGACGCGATCGCCCAAGTTTGCGAGGCGAGCGGAGTTGGCGCGATCGTTGAGCTGGACTGGATTTCAACCCATCCAGCCCTGAAGCGAACCTTCCCGGACAAAGCACTGGAGTGGGCTCTGTATGGCGGGGAAGATTTCGAGTTGATGGTGAGCTTGCCGGAAGCAGCGGCGAAAAGAGCGATCGCTCTATGTCCCGGCACGACGAGAATTGGCACGGTGACGGCGGAACGAGTCACTAGGTTGAGTGATGGGAGAGCGATCGACCGAGAAACCGCGTTTCAGCATTTTGCCGCACCTTAGCGTCGGTCAGTGACGCGGGTTGCAATGTCTCTCGTCTGAGATGCACTTTCTGCGCGAAGCGGGTGATGAGACTCGAACTCACGACATTCAGCTTGGGAAGCTGACGTTCTACCACTGAACTACACCCGCAGCTCTATAGCTGGCTCATCCTAGCAGACCTTTCTTGAGGGAACCTCGTCCTGTTTAGCAAAAATTCGCGATCGCCCTAAAACGGCAGGTCATCTTCCTCGTCTAGCTCGGCTGGAGGGGTAGACGCGATCGCTCCCACGGGGGCTTCTTCGCGCGCGGGCTCGACCTTCGGTGTAGCTGCTATTGGTGTAGCTGCTATTGGTGTAGCTGCTATCGGTGCGGCTGCGTCAACGTCAGCGGCAGGATCAACATCAGAGGCGGGATCTGAGGCATCCACGATGCTACCGCTGAAGAAATCCGCCAATTTCCGTGCCGCGCGATGCAAATCGTCTGGTTCGTCGGGCGTTTGAGGGGAGACTGACGGAGGAGGAGAGTGTGGCTGTCGGGGGGCGGGTGGCGCGATCGCCTCGCGCGGCTCGGGAGTCGGTGGAGATGAGGGGGAAATAGCTGGGGTATCTGCTGGGGGAGCTGCGGGTGGGGGAGTCGTGGGCATCCCCGCTACGAAGTTGAGTTTGATGTCGCGACCCAACAATTCCTGCGCGACAGGCAGCAGGTCTTTGAGTCGCTCGCGGGCGTTGTTGGCAAATCCGAGGGTAGGAAAGGCGATCGTGACTTCGCGTTCGGTTTCTGCCTGGATGTTTCCGAGTCGGCAGCGGGCTTTGGTTACCGGCGAGAGACGATTGAGAAATTCATCCCAGCAGGCTAATAGCGAAGCCGACGATGCAGCAAGGGGGGGCGTGGGTGTTGTTGCGATCGGAGCGGGGTTTTGGGAAGGCGCTGGGGGAGCTTTGGGGGCGATCGAGGGGGTCGCCTGCGTGACTGGAGTCGGGGGCGGGGCGGGCGTCGCCGCAGTGACGACGGGAACGGCGGGGGAAGAAGCGGGCGATCGCGTTTCCGTCGGCGTAGCAGGCGGGCGGGGCGCTGCAGGAGCAGCAACGGGCAGCGGTTCGAGTAAATCGAGCAAGCTCACTTCTAACCACAAGCGCGGTTGGGTCGTTTGGCGCAAAAGTGGCTGGGCTTCGAGCAGCCGGTGATGAATCGCGTGAATGTCCTGCAGGCTGAACTGCGAGGCGCGCCCGACCAGGGCATCCCAAGTCGGTTGGGTCAGTGCGGCGAGTTCGCGGCGATCGGGAGCGGTTTTGGCGAGCAGTAAATCTCGGTAGAACCCCGTCAGATTATCTAACAGCGTCATCGGTTCCTTGCCGCTGTCGAGCAGGTGACGGCTGAGGGAGACCACTTGCGGGCGATCGCCCGTGGCAATGGCATCCAACAGCGACAGCAAATCTCGCTCGGGTACGGCTCCCACCAAGTCCCAAACCGCCTCGACATTAACCTCGGCGCCGAGCAGACTGAGCTGGTCGAGCAGGCTTTCTGCATCTCGCAGTCCTCCCTGAGCGATTTGGGCGATCAGTTCGAGTGCGGGACTGGTGATGTCGATATTCTCTTTCCAGGCAATATCCGTCAGGTGATCGACCATCGCTTCGAGCGGAATGCGTCGAAAATCGAAGCGCTGACAGCGAGAAATCACCGTCGGGAGAACGCGCTGCGGGTCGGTCGTCGCGAGGACGAAGATGACGTGGGGTGGCGGTTCTTCAAGCGTCTTGAGCAGTGCATTAAACGCCGCAGTCGAAAGCATGTGAACTTCGTCAAGGACGTAGACCTTGAAGCGACTGCTGGCTGGGGCGAACTGCGATCGCTCGATCAACTCGCGAATGTTGTCTACCCCCGTATTGCTGGCCGCGTCGATTTCGATCACGTCCAGTGACGACCCTGCGGTAATCGAGACGCACGACGGGCAGCGATTGCACGGATCGACCGTCATGCCCCTCTCGCAGTTGAGGGATTTGGAGAGAATGCGCGCTGAAGAGGTTTTCCCCGTCCCGCGCGGGCCGCAGAAAAGATATGCAGGAGCAATGCGATCGCTGCGAATAGCATTGCTGAGGGCTTGCACCACCGCCGTTTGGCCGACGACTTCCGCAAAGCGCTGGGGACGATATTTGTGATGGAGCGGCTCGTATGCCATTGCAGATCGCGCGTGTCTGCCTCTAGCGTAGCGCCGCTCTTTGCGGGCGGTCTCTCGCGATCGCATTTAGCGGCAATAGCCTCTAGCAAGCGGTTTCAGAGCCGGGTGGCAGTTCTCATCGCGACGAGGAGCGCTTACCATGGGAAGGGCAATTCCACCGACATTTCCGCGAACCCTTTGAGGCAGCTATGGCACTTTCCGGCTTGAGTAAAAAGCTTGCGAACACTTCTAAAGGCGTGTCGCAGGGGCTAGCCAATACGCTGCAATCGGGGTTCGAGCAGTTAGCGTTCTCGGGGGGAAACCGCCTCACCATTTTGTCGAAACGCGAAATCGAGAAGATGCGCGCAGCGGGTCAACTTGCCGCACAACTGCTGTTGCATCTAGAGCCGATGGTGCAGCCGGGAGTCAGCACGCTGGATCTGAACGACGAAGCCGAACGCTGGACACAGGAGCGCGGCGCAACCAGCGCCCCTCTCGGCTATAACGGCTTTCCCAAATCGATCTGTACGAGCGTCAACCAAGTGGTCTGTCACGGCATCCCCAACACCAAGCAAACCCTGCGCGATGGCGACATTATTAACGTAGACGTGACGCTCATCGTCGATGGCTATCACGGCGACACGTCCAAGACCTTCTTCGTCGGCAAGCCGTCCGATCGCGCTCGCAAGCTGGTGGAGGTCACCGAGAAAAGTATGTACCTCGGCATCGAGCAGGTAAAGCCGGGCAATCGCGTGGGCGATATCGGTGCTGCAATTCAGGAATACGCCGAAGGCATGGGCTTTTCAGTGGTGCGCGATTTCGTCGGCCACGGCATCAATAAAACCTTCCACACCGAGCCGCAAATTCCTCACTACGGCGATCGCGGCAAAGGTACGAAGCTGCGCCCCGGCATGACCTTCACGATCGAACCTATGCTCAATGAAGGCACCTGGGTGACGCGAGTCCTGCGCGACAAGTGGACGGCAGTGACCGGTGACGGCAAGCTTTCGGCTCAGTTCGAGCACACGGTACTGGTCACGGCTGACGGCGTGGAGATTCTGACGAAGCCCTAGCGCTTGATGGCAAGTTCGGGATATTGAGCGATCGCGTCGGCCACCAGCAAAATTCCGTCGCGGCTGGAGTAGTGCAGCACCCCAGCTTGCTTGAAAGCTCCAATCGTCCGGGTCACGGTGACGCGGGTTGCACCGATCGCATCGGCCAAATCCTGGTGAGTTAACCGCAGGTCGATCAAGCGACCGCCGTGAACGCGGTGGCTGAACTTTTTGGCCAGCCACAGCAGCAGGTGCCAGAGGCGGTCTTCGAGCTTGGGATAGTGCATCACGCTCAAAAAGGCTTCCGTTTGGCGAGCGTGGCTGAGAATCGCTGCGATCGCGTCCGGCCAGTCGGCGGGCATGAGAGGACGAGCCGCCACGGATGCCAAACACTCCATTTCGTAGGGTTCGATCTGCGAGAGGGGTTGACCGATAAGGTCGCCAGGCCCCCAAAAGCCGAGGCTGCACAAGCGTCCCGCCTCATTCCAAGTCTGAGTGCGGACGATGCCTTCCTCAATGCGCCACAGCAAATCGGGGGAAGAAGGAATGCATTCGCGCGCCGGAAAAATACGAGGGAGGGCGCGTTGAGAGGACGCAGTTAGATCGACGGTGGCAATCATGGAAATATCTCCACGCACGGCAGGTATCTCGAACTACTATTTCGATCGAATTCCGAGAACATTTAAACTGTAACCACTGAGCGTGAAGAAGTCGGAAAGATACGCGACAGTTATCGCGATCGCAGTCCGATTTTGTCAGTGGGCGATCGCATTCTACCTCACGCTTTCAGGAACATTAGCGCGGTGCAATTGCTGTCACGCGCGTGCCGTAAAAATGCCGAGAAAACCTCATATCGAGCATCCTCAATCTACAACTTGCAGCCCCCCAAATGGGTCTACATATCTATATAAATACGAACGGTTTGGAGTGTTTATGCAAGGAATTAGCATCTGCCGAAACCACTCGGGGGCGATCGTGCGTCAGGTCAACGGATGGCATTCTGAGGTCGCATTCTCCCATTCCACCGTGGCTCCACTCGTACTTTCACAGTCAACGGACTTCGTTGAATTTTTCGCTCCTCTTTTTCCCGCGATCGCGTCTCGGTACTGGCTGCTAGAAGACGTGGCGTTCGCCTTCCCGTCTGGATGGGATGGTTGGCACGCTGAGACCCATCAATTCGAGCCGAGTACGGCATGGGATGCTTTTTTAGGCGAACATCTTGCGCTAAACGGCGATTTTCGTTTGGTTCGTCCTCGCTTCCTAGAAAGCTATGCCCGATATTTCAGCGACGACTGGTGCGCGATCGCTGGCTTCGCCACAGCTCCCGAATCTCCTCTCAGGTTTTTAGAAACCTACGCTCGTCATGTCGGAATGCCAGCGGACAAACTACGGAAGCTAAATACCGAACTCGACATTCTGTTTCTGTGTGTCGATGGTTTGATGTGGGAGTTGTTCGCGCGCGATCGTCGTCTGCTCGCGATCGTTCAGCAGCACTTGGCAGGCCGTCAAGACCTGCACGTCGAACCTTTGACGCTAGAGCAAAGCCGGGGATAGCTCGCTGAATACGGTTTCGTTCTACTTGAAAACCTCACCAACTACCGCACCTCACTAACGGAGGCGCAGTAGTTGGTGAGGCGCCCTGTTATGGCCGCGAGATGAGCACTATCGAATCGGGCAAGCTCCACCAGCGCAGTCGGCTTCCAGCTCGACGGCATCCGGGTCGTCCATCAGGCGTTCGTACTGAGCGAGGCGATCGAAGTCCACCGTGAAGACGGCATCGCGCATGCGGCGATCGTATTCTTCCGCGTCGATCGCCTGATACGGCAACAGCGGATACACGTCGTCAGCGCACTTGGGCAGGAAGGAAATCCCGACGAAGCTTTCCCAGTGGTCGTAGACCCAATCCACCACATCATCCCACTCGTCGTCGCCCACTGTAATGGTGACGCTGGCGTTGTGGTCGCAATAGTGAGTGGCTGTCATGCGGTAGTTTTCGAGCTGCTCGATCGCCGATACGTCGCTAGACTTCCGCCGCGCCGCTGTTTTGACCGGGAATTCCAGCACCCAAGTTTCAGAGCTTTCGAGCACGCGATCGCGCTCCTCTACCGCAAGCTGTCGATACCAATCCAACTTCTCCCAAATCGTGCTGCCTTGTGCTTCCGGCAAGTTATCCAGAATGAAGGACTCGGGATAGACGGGCACGCCGCGATCGCGCATCGTCTTCGCCAGCGCGTCGGTTTGGCTCATGCGCACCCGACGCAGGTAGTAGGGCGCGTAAGGCCAATGCAGACCGGAAGCGATCGTATTGAGCTGAGCGTAAGTGCCGTTGGGTTTGTTGGTGGTGACAAGCAGCGGACGAGGCACGTCGAGGATTTCGGCGTAGCGAGTCGCTTCATCATTCGCCGTCTGACGACACCAGCGGCGCAGTTGATTGGCCTCTTCCGAGTCCACCGCCCAGCCGAGTTTGTCGAACAGTTCCACCCAGCCGCAGCAATCTACTCCCAGCAAGCGCTCTTGCTTCTGAGTTTTATCCCACAGCGGCAGGCTGATCGTGACGCAGGTTTGCCGCAGCGCGATCCGAGTAATCAATCGCAGCGAAAGTTCTAGCTCTTCGTAATCCACTTCCAAGCCGCTCGCACCTTCTTTGACGAAGATAGGCAACGGTAGAGCGGTGAGATTGCAAAAAGAGCCAGCCTTCAAGCCCGCATAGCCAGAGCTGAGCAGAATTTCAGCGCAGTTGTGAGCCACGATGCCGT
>JBCBTL010000108.1:0-7460 GCA_039818705.1 Cyanobacteria bacterium J06639_1 | reverse complement strand
GATTCGACGTGGGGCTGAACGATCGCGCGATCGCGCCCTTGCTGTTTCGCGGCATAAAGTGCCGCATCCGAAGCCGTTAGTAAATTGGGTAAAACCAGCGTACCGTCAGGAACGACAGCCGCAATCCCAGCACTAATCGTAACGTTCGGACTGACCGACGAAGCTTGGTGGGGAATGCCTAATTCGTGGATGGCGGACTGAATTCTTTCGGCAACGAGCTTGCCACCTTCTGCACGGGTGTCGAATAAAATCACCGCAAATTCTTCCCCGCCGACGCGAGCGGCGAGATCGAAAGGGCGCTCCAAGACTTGCTGAATAGCATCCGCAATTTTCTGCAAGCAGGTATCGCCGACGAAGTGGCCGTAAGTGTCGTTATATTGCTTAAAAAAGTCGATATCGCAAAGAATCAGCGCGATCGAACATTTTTCTCGCTGGGCTTGCTTCCAAAGCCGGTCCAAATGCTCGTCGAAGCGACGGCGGTTCGCCAATCCCGTCAGCGCGTCGTGATTGGCGAGTTGAGCGAGCTGCTGGTTGGCTTTTTCTAGCTCTTGATTGGTAGCTTCTAAGGCTTGTTGCGCTTCAATTCTGGCTTGAATTTCTCGTTCGAGCTGCTGATTTTTCTCTTGAAGTTCCCGCGTTCGTTGACGCACGATCGCGTCTAGACTTTCATTAAATTCTTCGAGTTCTCGATTGAGCACTGCGGCTTCGCGCCGGTCTTCTTCGAGCGTGAGAATATCTCGATAGCCGCGAATTGCCGTAATCATCGTTGAGACTAATTTTTGCTGGGTTAGCTCTGTTTTAGCCTTGTAATCGTTAATATCGAAGCCTTCGATTACAGTACTTTCGGGGGCAGCCCCCGGTTGTCCCGTGCGTAAAATAATGCGGACGAAGAGATTTTGTAAGCTTTCGCGAATGTATTGCACGAGTTCGAGACCCGCGCGATCGCTTTCCATCACCACGTCGAGCAACAGAACGGCAGTGTCGGGATGAACGTCGATGACCTTTTGCGCTTCTGCTTTGGAATACGCCGAAATAATTTCCAGCGAGCGATTCTCAAATTCAAAATTTTTCAGCGCTAGGCGCGTTACAGCATGAACTTGCTCTTCGTCGTCCACGACGAGGACTTTCCAGCGGCCCGCCCCTCGCTGCGATGGGGGAGAATCGGCAGCAGACGCGATCGCAGCATCTCCCAACTTCACATCTGCATTCCCCGAGCCAGCCTCCGGGGAAGCATCGTCATCTAAATCGTCCAACAACAGGATTTCGTCGTCGTCCAGGTGTAAATCGGGGTCTGCTGGAGAGTTCGGGTCAGACATCAGTGGGAGGGGAAGAGGCGTGCAATGGAAGCGCGAGCGTAAATCGAGTGCCAGACTCAGGAGCGCTCTCGACCTGTAGGGTACCCCGCAAGGTCTGGATAACAATGTTATGAACGATATGGAGACCTAGCCCGCTGCCCCCGCGATCGCGAGCAGTCGTGAAGAAAGGTTCGAATATTTTGGACTGAATTGCTGCAGGGATACCGCAGCCATCGTCCTCATAAGTGAGGATAACGCAATCGTCCTCAGACGCAACGTGAAAGGATAGCTGACCGGCGCGATCGGCAGGGTAGCGATCGGCAGGATAGGCGTGCGCCAGAGAATTGGTCACGAAATTCGCCACTACCTGGGAGAGCGCGCCCGGATAGCTGGTGATTTCGAGCGCGGCATCGCCGGTCACGGTGACCTGGTGGGGCGTTTTTTTGAGCTGTGGTTCCAAGCTGGTCAAAACGCTGCGAATGTAAGGAACGACGGCAAAGGTGCGCTGCTCCAGGCTGGCTTGATCGACCGCAACCTGTTTGAAGTTCTGGATCAGTTCGGCAGCGCGATTGAGGTTGTTGAGGATGAGTTGACTGCTATCGCGCGCGGTATCGACATAGCCTGTCAGCAAGGATTTCTTGAGCGAGCCGCTGGCGATCGCGTCCCGAAAATCACGGGTTTCGTTCTCTAATACGGAGGCAGCGAGCATAGCATTGCCCACGGGGGTGTTAATTTCGTGAGCGACTCCGGCAACGAGTTGACCCAACGCCGCCATTTTTTCGGCCTGGATGAGACCGTCTTGAGTGCGTTTGAGTTCGTCGAGCGCGTCTGAGAGTTTTTGGGTGCGCTCGGCTACTTTTTGCTCCAAGTTGGCATAAAGACGAGCTTGATCGATCGCGATCGCCGCCTGGCTGGAGAGAAGCTGTAAGACTTCGAGCCGATCGGGGGTGAAGGCTCCCGCAAGTAGATTATTTTCCAGATACACGATGCCGCTGAGCTGCCCCTGATTGAGCAGCGGAGCGCACAGGACGGACTGAGACTGATTGGCCTGGATGTACGGATCTTGCCGGAAATTCCCCGTTTCGCAAGCCCGCTCTAGCACCACGCCTTCCTGGGTGCGACTGACAAAATTAATCAGAGTTTGGGGCACGCAGTCGGCGATCGGCTTCGACTGCAACACCACTTCGGTTTGTTGAGCCGCATCGCACGTGGCTTCGATCGCCAGTTGGCCGTTCACGTCCAGCAGTAAATGCCCGATCTGCGCGCCTGCGGCTCTCACGAGAATGCGGGTGAGAGTGGCGAGCAGCTTGTCGATCGCGATCTCGCTGGCGATCGCCTGAGAAGCTTGCAGCACGGCGGCTAAATCTAACGAATGGTTGCCCTGGGTCGTAGAGGCGGTGTGCGTGACCGATGGGGTCGTGCGGACGGTTGCATCCGCCACGCGGGTACCCGTCACCTCAGTCTCCAGGGAAGCCGCTCGCAATTGAGGATAGCGGCGTTCGAGCTGCTGCACTTTGGCAGTAGCGCCCCAGCGGTAGTAGCCGTAGTAGGCATCGTTCGAGTACACCTGTGCGAATGTATCGCGTTCTTGCTGGAGATAGAACCGCGCCGCCAGCTCGTTGGCGATAGCTTCTTCGTTGGGATAGTCGTGGGTTTTCGCCAGCGCGATCGCCCGGTCGTAGCCCGCCCCCGCTTCTGCCGCCCGACCCAAGCAGCGATCGCGTTCGGCTTCGACTAGTACGAACTTATGCAGGTGATTTTCGGGGGCGTGACTCGCCCAATGTCGGAGATGCTGCTGGTTGGCTTCCACCTGTGCTAGAGCTTGCTGCTGCTCTGCTTCTGGGAGGCGATCGTAGCGAGCGAGGCGGGTCAGCGAATCGTAAAAGTTGAGGGCAGCAATGGTGTAGGCCGCCGTCATCCCGTCTGCGTAGGTGGTGCCCAGTTGCGTGCAGGCGATCGCGGTTTCGTAGTCCTCCAGCAGATAACACAGCATCGCTTTGTGGGTGTAGAAAAAGGCCAGAGCCAGCTTGTTGTCGGCGCTGTCCACAACGACCCAGTCTTCTTGAAGAAACTCGCCGTCGAGCCGACTGAGATCGCTAGCTTTTCCTTGCAAATTGGCCACGGTTTGCTGATAGATCTGCAGGTACAGCAAACAGGCCGCTTGTTGAAGCGTGGCGATCGCCTCATTAAACTCGTTCATGCGCGCGGCCAGCGGCTCCAGCACCCGCCCGGTGAGCAAACTGTGCATGGCTTCCCAACAGAGGGAGTAGGCCGCATATTCCACATCCCCTGTTTCCAACCCAACGAGATAGCCCGCCTGCAAATCGGGAATGGTGTGGCTGAGGGGATCTTTCCAGTGACGCACGAACGCGTTAAAGACGAACATGACCCGACTTTGGGATTGTTTGGCGCGGTAGCGTTCTACCACCTGTTGCGCCAACTGACCGAACTGGTAGCCCGATTCGATATCGCCCACGGAGCCGCAGAGAATGATGCCGTAGCAGTCGTAGGCAAACGCCGAGGCCGCCGTGTTGCCGTAGGCGGTCGAGAGCTGAATTTGAGTGAGGTTGCTGAGAATAAAGCGATCGAACGCAGCCTGATAGCCAGACGAGAGAATATCCGACAGGATCTGCATCGCCGCCCGCTTCTCGGGAATCGACATCTCTGGCAGGTCGATCAAACTTTGAATCGATCGCTGAGACTCTAGCTCGCGCGTTTTTTGCAGCTCCAACTCCAGATTTTCTGGGCTGGGTTCGGGAAACTGCACCCCCAACTGCGCCAAAATCTCGAAGCCGATGTCGGTGGCCTCCAAATGACGATTCTGAGACGATCGCGCCAGAATCGTCATGCGATACACGTTCACCCGATCCAACACGCTGCGCGCCTGGTGCAGCACGACATCAGTGAGTTGCGCTTGGCGCTCGAAATCCTGGCTGAGATAGGCGGCTTCCACCGCCGCCTGATGCAGGTCGAGGGTCAACTCGTACACCTGCTGCCAGCCGCGATCGCCCAACAGTTCCAGCCCTGTCAGCAGATAGCGCAATGCCGCCTGATAAGCCGTTGCCGAAGTTGCTTTCAAACCCGCCTGCAAATTCAGGCGAGCCAACTGCTGGCATTCGGCCTCGTCTTCCACGAGATGAATCGCTTGGTTGAGATGATCGACAATCTCGAAGATGCGCTCGGCCAACGCTTCTGCAGACATGTTGTCCCGCAACAGGCGACCGATGCGAAGGTGAACGTGGGCTCGATCTTTCGTCGCAATCAAGGCATAGGCAGCTTGCTGAATGCGATCGTGCCCGAATCGAAAGCGCTCGATCGCTAACTGTTCGTTCAAGTCTGAAAGCGCAATAATCAGTCCGGTCTGAATAGCAGGCTTGAGCGCGTCGAATACATCGCTAGCGGGGGTCTGACGAGCGATCGCCAGAGTCGCGAGATCGAACTGCGCCCCAATGCAGGCGGCCAAGCGCAATGCTGCTTGTGTATCCGCACGTAATTTTTGCAGTCGACTGATGAGGAGTTCGACCACGTTATCGGTTAAATCCTGCGCCTGAATGCGAGCGATATCCCATTCCCACAGGCGCGATCGCTCGTTGAAGGTCAAAAGAGATTCAGCGTGAAGATTTTTCAGAAATTCATTCACGAAAAAGGGATTTCCCTCGGTTTTTTGCAGCACCAGTTCAGCCAACGGCTCGATCGCCTCCGTACTGTGGGGCAGCGTATCCCCAATGAGCTGAGTTAGGTGCCGCAGCGATAGCGGTGCCAGGGTAATCGTGTGTACGATCGCCCCTGCGGCCAGCAAGCGGTCGAGCAGCGTTATCAGCGGATGCGTGGGGCTGACTTCGTTATCGCGGTACGCCCCGATCGCCAAAAGCGACGGCATTTCGCGATCGCTAACCATTAGCCGCAACAGCTTGAGGCTGGCTGAGTCAGCCCACTGCAAATCATCGAGAAACAAAACTAACGGATGCTCGGGAGCGCAAAACACCCGCATGAAGTTCTGAAACACCAAGTTAAATCGGTTTTGCGCCTCAGACGGCCCCAGTTCGGGCACGGGGGGCTGTTCGCCCACGATCAAAGCCACGTCGGGAATGACATCGGTCACCACGCGACCGTTCGGCCCTAGGGCGGTCAGCAAGCGCGATCGCCATACTTGAAGCTGGGTTTCCGGTTCGGTGAGTAACTGTTTGACCAAATCTTTGAACGCGCCGATGACCGCCGAATACGGCACGTCGCGCTGAAACTGATCGTATTTTCCAGCAATAAAATAGCCGCGTTTTTCCGTAATCGGCTTGTGGACTTCTGAGACCAGCGATGACTTCCCAATGCCGGAATAACCAGCAACCAACATGAGTTCGCTACTGGCTGTCTGTTGCGGTTGGCTAACGCGCTCGAACGCGGCCAGTACTGCGGCAATTTCGGTTTCTCGCCCGTAAAGTTTCTGGGGAATGTGAAAGCGGTCGGACAGATCGCGCCCGCCTAACTTGAAAGGAGCGATCGCTCCCGTGGTGCGATACTCGCGCGCGCAATGGTCTAAATCGGCCAGCAGCCCAGCCGCATTTTGATAGCGAGCCTCGGCTGTTTTTGCCATCAACTTCATCACGAGATCGGACACCCCCTGCGGAATCTCGGGATTGACCTGAATGGGGGGAACGGGCTGTTGGGCGATATGGCAGTGAACGAGTTCGAGAGCATCTTGGCTCGGGAAAGGCAACTGACCCGTCAATAACTCGTAAAACGTCACGCCGAGCGAATAAAAATCCGTACGATAGTCTAAAGCTCGGTTCATTCGTCCCGTTTGTTCCGGGGCCATATAGGCCAAAGTGCCTTCCAACACTCGCGGATTTTTGAGGGTCGGGTTTTCGCGAGTAAGCTGAGTTGCAATACCGAAATCGATAATTTTAATCTGGTTTGTTTCGACATTCAGGATGATGTTGCTGGGGTTAATGTCTTTATGAATAATGTTCCGGCTGTGAATGCGCCCTAAAATCTCGACGACTTGGCAGGCTATCTCGAAAAAGTCCTCCAAAGACGTAGCTCGATGTTGATAGAGATCCTTAAGCGATCGCCCGCCAAAGTCTTCAAGCGCGATCGCCAGAGTGCGCTTGTATGGCTCGATTTGATACGCGCGTACGACTCCATCCAAATCGAGGCTGCGCGTTATCTCGTACTCTTGCCGATACCGAGTTAACTCAGATGGCGTAGGGTAGTCTTCCTTCAGAATTTTGACGATCGCCGAAGTTCCCGAGTCGATATTTTGTCTGCGGTACACCAAAGAGTTCGAGCTTTCATAAATTTTTTCAAGCAGTGTATATCCAGCAATTTCGCCCATAACAAATGGGATCCTCACCCCGGCACAACAACGTCATTCGCACTCGTTCGCTAGCTCAATCGTTGCTTAGTACGGCAGTCTTCAAGCTGCTTAGGACGTTTGCGCGACCCAGAATGCCGTCTCCGTCAGGATCTCTGTGTCCTCACTAAAACATCAAGAGCAGTACCACGAGTCTGCACGGCTATCCTAAGCTCTTCTACCCGAAAATACTGCGATCGCAGCTCAGAACCTCGTGTCGTTCGCTCCTTCATCCATCCTCCCGAGAACGCGGGAAATCGGTCGAGCCCAAAATAGTGCGAAAAACACTCTGAAAAACATGCGATCGCCCAGACGTAACGCACTAGACTGATCTGGACATAAACTCTCGCGAGTTACAGTGATGATACGTAAGATATCTCGTCAATTCGGTCGATTCGCACTAGCAATGGCGATCGCGATCGCGCCAATCCAAACGGCGACCGCAGCTCCAGACCGCGCCTTTGTATGGAAAGTTGAATCTCCCACCAACACGCTGTACTTGCTCGGCTCGATCCACGTTCTGCAAGCCAGCGACTACCCGCTCGATCCCGAAATGCAAGCGGCGTTTGACGATGCGGAAAACGTCATCTTCGAGATCGACATGTCAGCAACAAACGCTCTGGAAACTCAAGCATTAGCGTTACAAAAAGCTCAACCCGATCGCGCCGATGAAACCCTCACCGAAGCCCTCAGCGACTCCACCTACGCACTCGCGAAAACCAAAGCGGAAGCACTGGGTATGCCGATTGAAGCATTCCACGCCTTCGAGCCCTGGTTTTTCTCGCTGGCGCTGATGATGACCAAAATGCAAGCCCTCG
>JBCBTL010000107.1:0-7465 GCA_039818705.1 Cyanobacteria bacterium J06639_1 | reverse complement strand
GGCTTGTCACGGGCTCTGCTGGTTTCATCGGATCGAATTTTGTTATGCTGACGCGGAATGAGTTCGATGAATCTATCGTTACCCTTGACAAATTAACCTACGCAGGTCACCTCGAAAATTTATCTGCGCTCGATCGCGATCCAAAGCACGCGTTTGTCAAGGGTGATATTGGCGATCGCGAGTTAGTTAACAGTCTTTTGCGCGAGCATCAACCCAGCGCCATCGTTAATTTTGCAGCAGAAAGCCACGTCGATCGTTCGATTCGGGCGCCTGGAACTTTCGTGCAGACTAATGTCGTCGGCGTATTTAATTTGTTGGAATCTGCGCGTCAGTATTGGCACGAACTATCTGAAGACGATCGAGCCTCTTTTCGTTTTCTGCATGTCTCCACCGACGAAGTTTATGGGTCTTTGGCACCAGAAGACCCGGCTTTTACTGAATCTAACCCATACAGTCCTAATAGCCCTTACGCAGCATCGAAGGCGGCCAGCGACCATCTGGTTCGTGCTTATCATCACACGTATGGTCTGCCAACGCTGACAACAAACTGTTCGAATAATTACGGGCCTTATCATTTTCCAGAAAAGCTCATTCCGTTGATGATTCTCAATGCGCTTCAGGGGAAATCCTTACCCATATATGGAGATGGCAAGAACGTCCGAGACTGGCTATACGTCGAGGATCACTGCCGTGCCATTCGAGTCGTTTTGGAGGGGGGTAAAGTTGGAGAAACCTATAATATTGGCGGTTGGAACGAGCGTACGAATTTAGAGGTTGTAGGTGAGATTTGCAGCCGTCTCGATGTCTTAAAGCCCAGAGAGTCTGGAAGCTACCGCGATTTGATTCAGTTCGTGAGCGATCGCCCGGGTCACGACCGCAGATATGCTATTGACGCGCGCAAAATCGAACGGGAATTAGGGTGGAAGCCGCAAGAAACGTTTGAGACGGGTTTGCGGAAAACCATTGAATGGTATCTCAACCATATGGAATGGGTTGACTCCGTGACTGACGGCGCATACCGCGAGTGGATCGACAAACAATACGGGGAGACAGTTTGATGAAGGGCATCGTCCTGGCTGGCGGGAAAGGAACTCGACTACACCCCATTACCTTGGGGGTTAGTAAGCAGCTCCTTCCTGTTTACGACAAGCCCATGATTTACTATCCGGTCTCAGTCCTGATGCTGGCGGGAATTCGCGAAATTTTATTAATTTCAACGCCTCACGATCTACCCCAGTACCGCCATTTGCTTGGGGATGGCAGTCGATATGGAATTGAGATTCAGTATGCCGAACAACCCAATCCTGACGGGCTAGCCCAGGCTTTTATCATTGGGCGTGAGTTCCTCCAAGGTGAGTCAGCCTGTTTGATTCTGGGGGATAACATTTTTTATGGCTACGGTCTCAGTGAGATGCTCAGAAGAGCTGCCTTGCGAACTGAGGGAGCTACAGTATTTGGCTACCGCGTGAAAGATCCCGAGCGCTACGGCGTGATTGAATTTAATTCAGACGGTCGGGCGACAAATATTGTTGAAAAACCAACAGAACCTAGATCCAACTATGCTGTGACGGGTCTATACTTTTACGATAAACAAATTTCAGACATTGCTAGTCACATCCAGCCTTCTGCAAGAGGAGAACTTGAAATTACGGATGTCAATATGGAGTATTTGAAGCAGGGTCGCTTACACGTCGAGCGTTTGAGTCGCGGCATGGCTTGGCTAGATACGGGAACTCACGAGTCGTTATTGCAAGCCGGTAATTTTATCCAAACCGTCGAAGAACGGCAGGGTTTAAAGGTGGCTTGCCTGGAAGAGATTGCTTACGAATTAGGCTATATTGATGCTGATCGCGTTCTCGCTCAGGCGAAAGCTTTAGGTAAGACGGAATACGGGCAATACTTGAAACGTTTGATTCAAGGAAGAAATCGCTGACATGCAACGCATTGATACTGCCTTACCGGATGTATTTGTGGTTGAGCCCAAAGTATTTGGGGACGCTCGCGGCTACTTTTTCGAGAGTTACCACGAGCAAAAGCTTCGCGATTTAGGCATCGAGACTCGCTTCGTGCAAGATAACCGTTCGCGATCGCGTCGGGGCGTACTGCGAGGTCTGCATTTCCAGCTCCAGCATCCGCAGGCCAAGTTGTGTTCGGTTTTGCAGGGGGAGGTGTTTGATGTGGCTGTGGACATCCGGATCGGCTCGCCAACGTTCGGCCAGTGGGTTGGGGTCGTACTTTCAGAAGAAAACAAACATCAAATTTTTATTCCAGAAGGATTCGCTCACGGCTTCGTTGTTCTATCGGAGACGGCTGAGTTCTCATACAAATGTGGTGACTTTTACCGACCCGACGATGAGGGAGGCGTGTTGTGGAGCGACCCCGATGTCGGCATTTCGTGGCCTGAAATGGACTACACGCTGTCGGAGAAAGATAAGAAGTACTCGCCGCTGAAGGATATTGCTGCAGATCGGTTGCCTCAATATCAGTCGTAATGGGGGGCGCGATGAAAATTCTCATTTTGGGCAAAAACGGCCAGGTGGGTGGCGAGCTGAAGCCAATGCTCGCTCCGTTAGGCGAGGTGGTGCTGACCGATCGCCAGTCGATCGATTTATCCAATGTGGACGCGATGCGGGAACGCATCCGCGCCATCGCCCCTGACGCGATCGTAAATGCGGCAGCGTATACAGCAGTGGATAAGGCTGAGAGCGAACCAGAACTGGCCATGACGGTCAATGGAGAAGCTCCGGGCGCGATCGCCGAGGAGGCCGCCAAGCTCGGTGCAGCAGTCATTCACTATTCCACTGACTATGTCTTCGATGGGGAGAGCGATCGCCCCTATGTTGAAGCCGATCCGACCCATCCCATCAACGAGTACGGCAAAACGAAACTGGCGGGCGAGCAAGCCATTCAGAATTCTGACGCGGCACACGTGATTCTGCGCACGAGCTGGGTGTACGGAACGCGGGGGAAAAATTTCTTGTTGACGATCGCGCGCCTCGCCCAAGAGCGAGATCGACTGACAATCGTAAGCGATCAAGTCGGATGTCCGACCTCTGCTGTGGCGATTGCAGAGGCGACGCGAGATTTGATTGCGAAGTATGCCGAAAGCGAAAACTTTGCGAGCGCTCTCGCGCCTCATTCCGGTCTCTATCACTTTTCTAGCGACGGCGTGGCGAGTTGGCACGAGTTCGCCCGTGCCATTGTCGATCGCATGGACTGGAGCGGCGATCGAGCGAAGCCCGCAGTCGAACCCATTCCGACGGAAGCCTATCCCACTCCAGCCAAGCGCCCCAAATACTCCGTGCTATCGAAGGCAAAATTCGCCGATACGTTTGGGATTGCGGTGCCCCACTGGACGGACAGTTTGAATCGAGTGATGGCCGCACGATAGGCGCAGCTCCTCCCTCGCGCTCTCAAACAGCAGCCAGCGATCGCGCCGGTCGGTCGGCAACCATTTCTCCAGTCAGACTGTACGGACGGGCTTCGGTAATTCGCACCCGGACGAGCTGTCCGCGCAGTTCGGCTAGATCACCGTCAGTAAAGACCAACTGATTGCCTCGCGTTCTGCCGGAAACCTGTTCGGGACGCTTCGGATTGGTATCCTCAACCAGAATGTCTTCCGTCAGCCCCAGGAAGCGTTCGCTACACTTCGCTGCCGATGCGTTGACCGCACGGTTGAGACGTTGGAGGCGATCGCTCTTCACGGCTTCGCTCAGTTGCTCGCCCCACTCTGCCGCCGGAGTGCCGGGGCGGGGGGAATAAGCAGCCGTATTCACGCGATCGAACCCGACTTCCTCCACTAGCCGCAGCGTGTCCTCGAACTGCGCCTCAGTTTCGCCGGGGAATGCGGCGATCGCGTCAGCACTGATCGTGGCGTGAGGCATGTACGACCGAATCAGGGCGATAATTTCGCGATAGCGCTCGTGAGTGTAGCCGCGCCGCATTCGCTTTAGGACTTCATTGTTGCCCGCTTGGAAGGGAATGTGGAAATGCTCGCAGACCTTCGGCAATTCGGCGCAGGTGGCGATCAGGTCTTCCGTGAAATAGCGCGGGTGACTGGTGGCGAAGCGAAAGCGATCGATGCCTTCGACATCATGAATGATGCGCAACAGCTCGGCCAGATTGACCTTTGGCTTGAGGTCGCGACCGTAAGCATCGATGTTTTGACCCAGCAATGTTACTTCTTTGTACCCAGCCGCCGCCAGGGTTTCGATTTCCCGCTTGATGGCTAACGGCTCGCGCGACTGCTCTAAGCCACGTACGGCAGGCACGATGCAATAGGTGCAGCGCTCGTTGCAGCCATAAATAACGTTCACCCAGGCCGTTAAATCGCTCTCGCGGCGAGGTTTGGTTATGTCTTCGGGAATGTGGACTGTATCTGTGGCGACGACTTGGTTGCCTGCGTCCACTTGAGCCAAAAGGTCCGCTAAGCGATTGACGTGTTGGGGGCCCATCACCAAGTCGAGTTCGGGGACGCGCCGCATCAGCTTTTCTCCTTCCTGTTGCGCGACGCAGCCCGCGATCGCCAGGGTCAAGCCCGGATTTTGCTGTTTGCGCTTAGCCTGTCTGCCGATGTAGGAGTACACCTTTTGCTCGGCGTTATCGCGAATCGAGCAGGTGTTGTAGAGGACTAAATCGGCTTGGAATTCATTGTCAACCCAGCCGTACCCTAGCGATTCCAGCACGCCTGCCATGCGCTCCGAGTCAGCCTTATTCATCTGACAGCCGAACGTAACGATGTGGTAGCGCGGTTGGGACATGGCGTGGAAATCCGAAGACTGCGGCGGTAATAAAGTGATGACAAACCGAGTCCTATCTTAGCTTGCTAACTTCGCCCTGCGCGATCGCGCCACATCCCCTTCGCAAAGGGTCAGGATTCGTTCGTAGAGCACGTGCTAAGTTAATCACAACTTTTTGAAAGACTGCGCTTGCGAAGAACGATGCTTGTTGTGCTGAAAGTGGCATCAACGGGTAATGTTCCCTACAATTCGCGGTGCTATCGTTGGATCGATCACTCCGTTTCACCCTCATTGCTTAGGAATCGTTCGTTATGAGCAAGCGCAGCTTCGTGATTGGCACTACCGCAGCGGTGGTGACGGCAGTTAGCTTTGTCGGAATCCAAATTGCCAATCCGAGTTGGGCAGGATTTCGCAGCAGCCCGAAAGAGGTTGTTGATGAAGTCTGGCAAATCGTCAACCGCGAGTACGTCGATGCCACCTTCAATCAGACGGACTGGGAGTCCAAACGGCGCGATTTGCTCGATCGCGATTACGCTAGCGACGAGCAAGCTTACGATGCCATTCGCGAAGCGCTAGAAGATCTCGACGATCCCTACACTCGCTTCCTCGATCCGAAACAGTACGCGTCAATGCAAATCGACACGTCTGGCGAACTCACGGGGGTCGGCATTACCCTCAGCGCCAACGAGGAAAACGAGCGCCTCACGGTGGTGTCTCCGGTGGAAGGGTCTCCGGCTTTCAAAGCTGGCATTCAGGCGCGCGACATCATCACGGCGATCGACGGCACCAGCACAGAAGGAATGGACATCAACAGCGCAGTCAATTTGATTCGCGGCGAAGAAGGGACTGTCGTCAAGCTGTCAATCCTGCGCGAAGAGACCGGCGAAGAGCTAGATTTCGACATTACTCGCGCCCGCATCGAGCTGCAGGCCGTGCGTCACGAGATGCGGGATGAAGGGGGATATCAGGTCGGCTACGTTCGCCTGACGCAGTTCAGCGGCAATGCCGCTGAGGGAATGCGTGCCGCCGTTAAAGAACTCGAAACTGACGGCGTGGACGGCTACATTCTCGACCTGCGCTCCAACCCTGGCGGCCTGCTCTACTCCAGCGCTGAAATTGCTCGCATGTTCCTGCGCGAAGGCGGCATCGTCTCGACCATCAATCGCAAGGGCATTCCCGATAAAATTTCGGCCAATCGGCGATCGCTCACCGACAAGCCGTTGGTGGTTCTCGTGGACGGTGGTTCGGCCAGCGCTAGCGAAATTCTCTCTGGGGCTTTACAAGACAACAATCGCGCCATCATTGTCGGGACGCAAACGTTTGGCAAAGGGCTCGTGCAGCAGGTGCATTCGCTCTCGGGTGGAGCGGGATTGGCCGTGACGATCGCTCGTTACCGCACGCCCAACGGCACGGATATCGACAAGAAGGGTATCTTGCCTGATATCGAAATCGAAATGACGGACGCAGACATCGAACGCCTCTCGAACGATCGCGAGTTAGTGGCAACCCCAGACGATCCTCAGTACGCGACGGCTCTGAAGGCGCTGACGCGACGGATGGCAGGAGAAAGTCGCTCTCAAATTATCTCGTCTTCTCTCACACCTGCGGTGAATTAGGGATGCAATGGCGGGGGCGGCGATCGCCTGTTACGGGTCAGTTGAGTCGCCGGCCTTGAATCGAGATAGATTGAACGTGCGCGTTAGGGCGCGGGCGATCGCGGCAAGGGTGAGGATAGAATTTCATGGGTACGGGCAATACGCTAGCTGGCCGTAGTTTGTTAACGCTGGCCGATCTATCGCCCTTCGAGCTGCGGGATTTGCTGGCGCTGGCAACTGACCTCAAACGGGGGGCAGTGCACGTTGATTTGTCTGGCCGCGTGCTGGGGTTGCTGTTTCGGAAGGCTTCGACGCGGACGCGCGTGAGTTTTAGTGCGGCGATCGCCCAATGTGGCGGTACAGTCATCGACTTAATGCCGAATACGATGCAGGTCAGCCGCGGCGAATCCGTGGCCGATACGGCCCGCATCTTATCTGGCTATTTGGACGTTCTGGCCATTCGCACGTTCGAGCAAACCGAGCTAGAAGAATTTGCCAGCTACGCTCACATTCCGGTGATCAATGCCCTGACTGACACGTATCATCCCTGCCAGATTTTGGCTGATTTGCTCACCATCGACGAGATCTTCGGTCAGCTTCGCGACGTAACCGTAACCTACTGCGGCGATGGCAACAATGTGGCGCACTCGTTGATTTTGGGATGCGTGCTCGCGGGCGCTCACGTGCGGGTGGCTTCCCCGGTCAAATACGCTCCCGATGCCACCATTCTGGAGCGCGCCAAGGCGATCGCGGCAGCAGGCAATACGGGCAGTACGGTGAGCCTCTACACCGATCCGCTGGAAGCGGCGGCGGGAGCGCAGGTGCTCTACACGGACGTATGGGCGAGCATGGGGCAAGAGGAGATGGCAGCGAGTCGTTTGTCCCTGTTCGAGCCTTATCAAATCAATGCTCGTTTGCTCGATCGTGCAGACCCTGACGCGATCGTGCTGCACTGCTTGCCCGCTCACCGGGGCGAAGAAATTACGGCAGAAGTCTTGGAAGGATCGCGATCGCGGGTGTGGCAGCAAGCTGAAAATCGACTGCACGCCCAAAAAGCACTTCTGGCGGGCATTCTTTCGGACTGACCTGAAACCCGCCGTACACTGAACGCAGAGAAAACGCTGGTTCGGG
>JBCBTL010000106.1:0-7468 GCA_039818705.1 Cyanobacteria bacterium J06639_1 | reverse complement strand
ACGCACGTCCTCAGGAATTGCCATTGCACCCGTTACCCCGGGGAATGGCATGAAATTGTTTGCGGCGTCCTCGGCGTTGATCCGTACCTCAATGGCGTGCCCGTTGATGGTCAATGCGTTCTGCTCAATGGAAAGCGGTGCCCCAAAGCAGACCCTGATCATTTCCTGCACCAGATCGACGCCCGTGATCATCTCGGTGACCGGATGTTCAACCTGAATGCGGGTGTTCATCTCCATGAAATAGAACTTGCCGTGCTTGTCCACCAAAAACTCGACCGTTCCCGCCCCCACGTAGCCGATCGCTTGCGCCAGTCTTACAGCGGCTCCGCCCATCTCAACGCGGGTTTCAGGAGTGATAACCGGGCTGGGCGCTTCTTCGAGCAGTTTCTGATTGCGGCGCTGAATCGAGCAGTCTCGCTCGTTCAGGTGAACCACATTGCCGTGACTGTCCGCGAGCAGTTGGATTTCGATATGGCGGGGTTTCTCGATAAATTTTTCGATGTAGACCCCGCCGTTGCCAAACGCAGCCTCCGCTTCTCCTTGAGCCGCCTTGAGCATTTTCGGCAATTCGTCTGCGGTCTTCACCAAGCGCATCCCGCGCCCCCCTCCACCCGCCGTCGCTTTCACCATGACGGGATAGCCAATTTTGGCGGCGATCGCCAGCCCCATCTCCTCCGAGTCCACCAGTCCTTTATTGCCAGGTACCGTCGGGACGTTTGCCTCACTGGCAGTGGCACGAGCCGTCGCTTTATCTCCCATCTTCACGATCGCCTCGGGAGTTGGCCCCACGAAGGTAATCTGGTGGTCGCGACAAATATCGGCAAACTTGGCGTTCTCGGCCAGAAAGCCGTAGCCGGGATGGATCGCCGCCGCCCCGGTGGTCATGGCTGCCGAAATAATGTTCGGAATGTTGAGATAGCTGCGAGCGCTGGGCGATTCACCAATACACACCGCTTCGTCGGCCAGTTTGACGTGCAGAGAATCGCGATCGGCGGTGGAGTACACGGCAACTGTAGCGATATCCAATTCCGCACAGGTGCGAATGATGCGCAATGCAATTTCGCCGCGATTGGCAATCAGCAGTTTCGGGATGGGTGGCATGGGTGAAGACGATCCCCAGCGGTGTGAAGTCTAGCTCTCGATCCTATCATCCAGCGTTCCCGCGTCAGGTAAACAGCAAGTTCGCGTGACTCTACTGCTCCTGATATTTCGAACGGAACAGAGAAATCTCGTCTCAGCCTCGGGTCAAAAAAACTAGAGCATCGCAAGCAACTCGACGCTCGCGCAGTGCGTCCCAAAAAATGAGAGCTGCTCGAACGAATGCGAGCAGCTCTTGCACATGACGAACGCGCAATCGCCTTAGCGATGCCACTTCACCTTGGGCAGGATCTGCTTCTGGTCGATGCGATCGCGATACTTGATGGCGTAGTTCAACAGCGAATCCAGCAGCGAATCGGAGAGGAGGTGAGGCTGCAAGCCGAGATCCAGGAGCTTCGTGTTCTTGGCATTGAAGTAATGCTCTTCAGCTTCGACGCGGGGGTTGTCTAGCTTGTTGATTTCGACCTTCAAGCCCATTGCCGTCCCCGCCTTCTGCACCATCTCGGCAAGCTGATTGATGGAGAACATCTCGGTGAACTGGTTGAAGACGCGGAACTCACCCGGCTCAGCAGGAGTGGCGATCGCCAATTCCACGCAGCGCACCGTATCGCGGATGTCTAGCAGAGCGCGAGTCTGACCGCCCGTGCCGTACACCGTCAGCGGGTGGCCGACCGCAGCCTGAATGCAGAAGCGATTGAGAGCCGTTCCGAACACGCCATCGTAGTCGAGGCGATTGACCAGGGTTTCATCCCGCCCGGTTTCTTCAGTTAGCACGCCGTATACGATGCCCTGATTCAAGTCCGTCGCGCGCAAGCCCCAAACCTTGCAGGCAAAGTGAATGTTGTGACTGTCGTGAACTTTGCTGAGGTGATACATGCTGCCCGGCTGCTTCGGGTAGGGCAGCGTATCTTTGCGACCGTTGTGCTCGATAGTGATGTAGCCTTCTTCGATATCGATGTTGGGGGTGCCGTACTCGCCCATCGTGCCCAGCTTCACCAAATGGCAGTCGGGAAACTCGTCGCGGATAGCGTAGAGAACGTTCAGGTTGCCGATGACGTTATTACTCTGGGTTAACACCGCGTGCTCGCGGTCGATCATCGAGAACGGAGCCGATCGCTGTTCGCCAAAGTGAACCATGGCATCGGGGGGAAAAGCCCGCATGGTTTCAATCAAGAATGAGTAGTTGGTGATGTCGCCGACGAAGACTTGAATCTCTTGGCCGGTCAGAGCGTTCCAGCAGTCCAGGCGGCGTTCGAGCGGTTGAATGGGAGTCAGCGTATCGCTGCCCAACTGGCGATCCCAGTGGCGGCGCACGTAATTATCGACGATCGCGACCTCGTAGCCCTGGTTGGCAAGATGAAGGGCCGTCGCCCAGCCGCAGTACCCGTCGCCGCCGATTACGATGACTTTCATTCTTTGACTACCCGATTCTTGCTCTTGTGACTGTATCAGTTGAAGAGACCAAATTCAAACTGGGTTTTGAGGCCGTAAATTCCCAGTGTTGACTCGGGATCGCCCCGTTAGATTTCGGGGTTTTGATGCCCCAAATATCGGTGTTTTCGAGACACTACAGCCGAGGGTCGCTGTGGGCTATGCTGCTCGGAGCGATCGCCAAAATGACACGCTTGGGGGGAACCGATGATGACGGAGAGCAAACGATGGTTGTATCTCGCGCTGTGCATTGTTGCGGTAGCGATCGCGAGCTGTACCTCAGCACCTCAGGTCGTTTCGGAGTCGCCTGAAGCTTCGCCCACCGTGTCAGACACAGCCAGCGCCGTATCTCAGCCTCTCGCAGACAGCGGAGAAGCGACTTCGGCTGATACCGACCCAGGCTCACCGGACGCACCAGACTCAATCGATCCCGAGCTAGAGGCGCAGGTGCTCGCCATCTTGCGCAAGCATCCCCAAGTCGTGATCGACTCTGTCGAGACCTATCGAGCGCAGCAGCGACTCCAGCAGCAGGCGCAACAACAGTCTCAGCAGTTAGCCGCGCTTCGCCCCATGGCGGAAAACCCTGCCGTCTTCATCGGCACGTCGCCGACGTTGGGATCGCGCGATCGCCAATACGTCCTGTACGAATTCTCCGATTTTCAATGTCCCTTCTGCGCCCGTTCCGCACCCATCGTGAAGGAATTTTTGGACAAACGCGGGGATGAGGTCACGCTCGTCTACAAGCATCTACCGCTCGAACGCATTCACCCCGAAGCGGTGCCAGCGGCGATCGCCTCGCACGCGGCGCAGCAGCAGGGCAAGTTTTGGGACTATCACGACGAACTCTTCGCCCGCCAAAGACAGTTGGGAGAAGAAACTTATCTGGCGATCGCCGAAGATCTGGATCTCGACCTCGATCGCTTCAATGCCGACCGGGACAAAGCCGAAGCTGACGTACGACTGGATTTGGCGTTGAGCGATCGCCTGGAAGTTCGCAGCACGCCCTTTTTCGCACTCAACGGCATTCCCCTCAGTGGCGCACCATCTGTAGAACAGTTCGAGGCGCTCCTAGAACGAGTTAAACAGAACGAGACTTAGCATTGCGATCGCGACACGGGGCCACCCTGAATGGGGCGATTGCTTCAGCAAATACTTTGGCGCAATTTCCGCCCTACGCGAAACCCGTAGCGACCCGTACACTGGAAACACACCACAACCTTACGCACTCAGGATTGCCATGATACCTACCGTGATCGAACAGTCGGCTCGCGGCGAGCGCGCGTTTGATATCTACTCGCGTTTGCTGCGCGATCGCATTATTTTCCTGGGCACTCAAGTGGACGACGCGATCTCCAATTTGATCGTGGCTCAGATGCTCTATCTCGAATCGGAAGACCCCGAAAAGGACATCTATCTCTACATCAACTCTCCGGGTGGCTCCGTGTATGCGGGCATGGCGATCTACGACACTATGCAGCACGTTCAGCCCGATGTTTCCACCATCTGCGTGGGCTTAGCTGCGAGTATGGGCGCATTCTTGCTGGCAGCAGGCAGTGAAGGCAAGCGCATGGCGTTACCCCACGCCCGCATCATGATTCACCAACCTCTCGGTGGCGCTCAAGGCCAGGCAACGGATATCGAAATTCAGGCCAAAGAGATCCTTTACATCAAGCGCAATCTCAACGACCTGCTCGTCCACCACACCGGGCAGCCCTTGGAGCGGATCGAGAAGGACACCGATCGCGACTTTTTCATGTCTCCAGACGAAGCTCGCGACTACGGCCTAGTCGATATGGTGGTCACCAAGCGGCCCAAGCCGGAACTCGCCGCCGTGTCCTAACCTTCGCACTCGGTGTCTTCAAAAGCGCGCGCGCGATCGCTGTTGCGGTTAGGTTGAAGCTGAAATGTCCTCAACCAACCGTCGAGAACTACAGCGACTGACCGCGCGCGCGATCGCGAATGAAAGCTATCACCGCATCTGCCGGCAGCGGACGAGACAAGTAGAATCCCTGGCCGTACTGACAGCCTAGCTGTTGCAGTCGCGCTAGCTGATACGGCGTTTCGATACCCTCCGCGATCGCGTCGATTCCCATTTTTTGGGCAATGGTCAACATAACTTCGACCAAATCGCGACTTTCTGGGTTGTCATCCATATCGCTGACGAAAGAGCGGTCGATTTTGAGCACGTCCACTGGAAACCGATGCAGGTAGCTGAGGGACGAGTAGCCCGTGCCAAAATCATCGATCCCCAAACGCGTGCGCCGAGACTTGATGTGGGCGAACGTTGCTTTGGATAGCTCGGGATCGTTCATCACCGCAGTCTCGGTGAGTTCGACTTTGAGGAAATCTCCGGTCAAATCGGCAGCCAACAGCGCGCGATCGACTTGGTCGAGCAATTCTGGGCGGGCGAACTGACGGGCAGATACGTTCACCGCCACGCAAAGCCGCGAATGGGTATCGCCAGAGGCTAACTCGCGGTGCCAGTCGCGCAATTGTTGGCAGGCTTCCTGCAATACCCACTCCCCAATGGGCACGATCGCCCCCGTATCTTCGGCAATGGGAATGAAGCGATCGGGAGCAATGCGCCCTAGTTGAGGATGATGCCAGCGGATCAGGGCTTCGAGTTCGGCCACTTGGCCAGTTGCAAGCGACACGATGGGCTGGTAGTACAGCACGAATTCGCGATTGGCGATCGCCCGTTGCAGGTCGTTTTCGAGCTGCAAACGCTGGTGGGTCGCATCGTGCATGGTCAAATCAAAAAGCTGAATGCGATCGCCCCCGGCCGCCTTCGCGCGATACATCGCCGTGTCGGCATCCCGTAAGACGTGTTCGGGGCTGTGATGGTCGGACGACCCCAAGGCAATCCCGATGCTACTGCGGACGAAGAGTTCGTAATCGCCGATTTCAAAGGGATCGCACAGCGCCGCCTGCATCTGCTGAGCCACCGCGATCGCGGCTTCTGCGCGACTGACCCCTTCGGCCAACACGGTAAATTCATCGCCGCCAAAGCGCGATAAGACGTAGCGAGAATCGAGCCTCTGTCGCAGGCGGCGTGCCACCTGAATGAGTAGGCAGTCTCCCAGCAGGTGGCCGAGGGAGTCGTTCACCATCTTGAAGCGATCGCAGTCTAAAAACATCACTGCGAACCCGCTAATTTGGCCTTCGCGCACGCGCGCCAATGAAATCGCAACTTTCTCAGCAAAAATGGCGCGATTGGGTAAATCGGTGAGAGCATCGCGCGAGGCGAGGTGAATGAGTTGCTCCTCGATGCGCTGGCGCTCTTGAATCTCAGTCTCTAGCTGAGCCGTTCGTTCCCGGACGCGCTCTTCGAGTACCGCATTAAGATGCTCGATTTCGCGCCGTGCCGAGACGAGATCGAGCTGGTGCTGGATGCGTGCCAGAACTTCTTTGAGTTCCAGCGGTTTTGTCAGGTAATCCGCGCCCCCAACGTTAAACGCAGTGACCTTATCGACCACTTCATCCATGGCGCTAGTGAAAATGACGGGGATATCCCGCGTTTTCGGATGCTTTTTCAGTTGGCGACAGACCTCGTAGCCATCCAAACCCGGCATTCGGATGTCGAGCAAGATGAGATCGGGGGGGCGGATGCGCGTTTGCAGGAGTGCCATCGTCCCGTTGTAGGCGTGCGACACCTCATAGCCGTGGGCGACCAACATATCGGTTAGCAGCTCCACATTGGCGGGCATGTCGTCCACAATCGTGATGGCCGCAGCGCGATCGCTCATAATCATCGACTTGCTGGGGGACGGTGGTGAGCGGGAGGCGATGGAGCGGCATTTCGCATGGAGGTCACGCGCGCAGGGTGGGCTCGATCCGTACTGTCGTCCATCTCAGTCCGAACGACATCCGCAATCTCACACTGGATGTCCGCCCATCTTCCGCGATTTTCGGTAGGTTGGGGCGCTAGCTGGAGCGGGCGATCGCCAACGCTGCCGACATTGCCAGATGGTTGGGGGCGCAGTCTAGACTGGATGAGCCTTGAGGGGCAAAGACGACATCGTGGTGGATACGACATCGTGTTGGAACAGAGTAGCGCCATTGAGTATTTAGAAACGTTTGACGTGGTCGTGGTGGGTGCCGGTCACGCGGGGTGCGAGGCGGCATTGGCAGCGGCGCGATTGGGAGGAAGGACTCTGCTGTTGACTTTATCCCTCGATAAAATTGCTTGGCAACCTTGCAACCCTGCGGTGGGGGGGCCGGCGAAGTCGCAACTGGTTCATGAAATCGATGCCCTCGGCGGTGAAATGGGAAAGGTGAGCGATCGCGCTTACCTGCAAAAACGAGTCCTCAACGCTTCGCGCGGCCCTGCAGTGTGGGCATTGCGCGCCCAAACGGACAAGCGCGAATACGCGCGCCTGATGCGACAGGTGGTGGAATCCCAGGCCAATCTGACGCTACGGGAGGGCATGGTCACAGACATCATTTTGGGACGCAACGACGAAATCGTTGGCGTCCAGACGTATTTTGGCGCGGCCTATGCGTGTAAGGCTGTCATTTTGACGACAGGAACCTTCCTGGGGGGCAGAATTTGGATCGGCCCCAAATCATTTCCGGCAGGACGAGCGGGCGAATTTGCGGTCGAAGGCTTAACCGATACGCTCGTGCAGCTGGGGTTCGAAAGCGATCGCCTCAAAACCGGCACGCCCGCTCGCGTCGATCGCCGCACGGTCGATTTCAGCGTGATGGAACCTCAGCCAGGGGATGACAAAGTGCGCTGGTTCAGCTTCGACCCCGAAGTCTGGGTCGAGCGCGAGCAAATGTGTTGTTACCTCACGCGCACGACGGCGGAAACCCATCGCCTCATTCAGGAAAACCTGCATCTCACGCCCATTTACGGGGGCTACATCGACGTAAAGGGGCCGCGCTATTGCCCCAGCATCGAAGACAAAATCGTCCGGTTTGCCGACAAGCCCAGTCA
>JBCBTL010000105.1:0-7478 GCA_039818705.1 Cyanobacteria bacterium J06639_1 | reverse complement strand
TGATCCGAAACGTAAAAACCCAACAGATCTTTTTCGAGTTTGAGCCGTTCCTGCTTTGAAAAATCAGCCGTTAGTGGCGCGCTGGGAACGGCATCGAATCCACCAGCTTCGGGCGCAGATGAATCTCCTCCCCCCAATAAATCAAATAAATTCGATTGGCCGATCGCTTTATCTTTCGCCCGTTGTGAAGCCCAGTCGATAACGAGTTCGAGGTCGTCAACGAGCTGCTTGCGATTGTTGTTAAGGCGGTCGAATGCACCGACGTAGATTAAGGCTTCAATCGCTCGCTTGTTGACAGTACGCAGATCGACGCGATCGCAGAAGTTCGCCAGAGATTCGTAGGAGCCATTCTCATCGCGTTCTACTGACAAATACTCGATCGCGCCTTGCCCGAGATTTTTTACGCCAGACAGGCCGAACAGAATACTCCTTTTCAGGGGTGTAAAGTCCATGCCAGACCGATTGATATCTGGCTGTTCGACTTCAATCCCTTCTGCTAAACAGTAGGCGATGTAGCGCTGAACTTTATCGTGATCGCCACTAATCGACGTGAGCAGAGCGGCCATGTATTCAACGGGATAATTAGCTTTTAGGTAAGCCGTTTGGTAGGTAACGAAACCGTATGCCGTCGAGTGAGATTTGTTGAAACAGTACTCGGCGAAGACGAGCATCTGCTCGAATAGCTCTTTGGCAACATCGCCGGGAACGCCATTTTTCGCCGCACCGTCCAGAAACTTCTCGCGGTGCTTTTCCATTTCAGCCACTTTTTTCTTGCCCATTGCTCGTCGCAACAGGTCAGCTTGACCGAGAGTATATCCAGCCAGATCTTGAGCGATTTTCATGATCTGCTCTTGATATAAAATCGTGCCGTAGGTTTCTTTTAAAATCGGTTCGAGTAGGGAATGACCGTAAGTGATGCGCTGACGACCGTGTTTGCGGTTGATAAATTCTGGAATCATGCCCGTATCTAAGGGGCCAGGTCGGTACAGGGCTAAGACGGAAGAAATATCTTCTAAATTAGACGGACGCAAATCGCGAACCACCTGTTTCATGCCAGATGATTCGAGTTGAAAGACTCCTTCAAGTTCTCCTCGACCGAGCAGATTATAGGTTTTGGGATCGTCTAGCGGGAGCGCATCGCAATCGATCGTTTCTCCACGACCCCGCTCGATCAGATCGACAGCTCGCTGAATCATGGTGAGGTTTCTCAACCCCAAAAAGTCCATTTTCAGCAAGCCCATCGCCTCTACATCTTCCATGTAGTATTGCGTGATGGCTTGGCCGTCGTTATTGCGTTGCAGCGGTACGACTTCGTCGAGGGGTTCTTTGGAGATCACCACCCCAGCCGCATGAACGCCGAAGGTCTTGTTCGTTCCTTCAATCCGCAGGGCTAGATCGATCCAACGCTTCACGTTGGGGTCGTTGAGATAGCGATCGCGAAATTCCGGTTCCGGTGTATTCTCCCCGATCATGACTTTCAATTTAGCGGGCTTGCCGCGCGCGACGGGGATGAGCTTCGCCATCTTATCGGCATCGCCATAGGGAATATCTAAAACTCGCGCGACATCTTTCAGCACGGCCTTCGAGGTCATGCGGTTAAAGGTAATAATTTGAGCGACTTTATCTTGACCGTATTTTTCCGTAACGTACTGAATCACTTCATCCCGACGTTCGATGCAGAAGTCGGTATCGATATCAGGCATGGACTTCCGCTCGGGATTGAGAAATCGCTCGAACAGCAAGCCATATCGGACGGGATCGATATTGGTAATTCGCATCGAATAGGCGACGAGCGATCCGGCTGCAGAACCGCGTCCGGGCCCGACAGGAACGCCCTTTTCCCGCGCGAAGCGGATGTAGTCCCACACCACGAGAAAGTAGGTTGCAAACCCCTTTTGCTGCATGATGTCCAACTCTTTGTGCATCCGCTGCTGGTAGTCTTCAGGGATGTCTTCGCGCCGGTCGAGATGAAGGCGTTCGAGTAGGCCATTCCAGCTCACTTCTTCAAAATAAGTATCGGCGGTATGTCCGGCTGGAATCGGATAGTCGGGTAACCGAGGCTTGCCGAGAATATCGTACTGTTCGATTTTTTCAGCGACGGATAGCGTGTTGGCGATCGCTTCCTGAATCACGTCTTCTTCTAGATGATCGCGACACAGGCGCGCCATTTCTTCAGCACTTTTCAAATATTCCGTGCCGCTGTACCGCAGGCGTTTGTCTTCCGTAATGCTTTTCCCAGTTTGGATACACAGTAATGCGTCGTGCGCTTCCACGTCTTTGCACGAGATGAAGTGAGAATCATTCGTGAGGATGAGGGGAACGTCGAATTCACGGGCGATCTGGACGAGTTCGATATTGACAACCCGATCTTCTCGCGAGCCGTGGTCTTGTAGTTCGATGTAGTAGTCATCGCCAAAAACAGTTTTGTACCACTCGGCAACTTCGCGGGCTTTATCCGGTCGGTTTTGCATGATGGCTTGGGGGATTTCTCCCCCTAAGCAAGCCGATGTTACGACGAGGCCTTCGCGATACTGTTCGAGGAGTTCTTTGTTGATGCACGGGCGTGAAAAAATTCCTCGACCCTGCATTCCTTCCAGGTGAGAAATTGTCGTGAGCTTAACTAAGTTCTTGTACCCTTGATTATTCTTGGCTAGAACGATTTGATGATATCGAGGATAGCGTTTTTTCTTATCGGTAATATCGCCGTTGATGACATACATTTCATTGCCGATGATGGGCTTAATCGGCTTGCCTCGGCACAGTTTGATCAGTTCGATCGCCCCGTACATGACCCCGTGATCGGTTAAGGCCACGGCGGGCATCTCCAGTTCCATCGCCCGCTCGACCAAGTTGGGTAGCTGACTCGCTCCGTCGAGCATACTGTAGTCGCTGTGAATGTGTAGGCCGACAAACGACATAGACTCATCTCCCCGGGCGCGATGCTACTCAAATCTATCCCCCCAGTACTTTAGAGCTGGTACTCCAGGGGTAGAGTGTCGTCTCTAGTCTGCCAGCGATCGCCCGCTAGATTTTGGAAGATTTTCGATCGCCTCAATAGATGTTCAGCAGATTCCGGAAACCATCCTGTCGAGCCAGCTTGTCAAGCGTTGAGAACGCATTTCAAGACCGTTCGTCAAAACGAGTTTGAAAACTGCCGTATTTAATCCAGTACTGCTTTAGATGGTGATGGGGGGTGTGTAGACTAGCCTTGGCTTGGTACAAAACGACTTGGCGATGACTGCCGATCCACACTTTGCGCGCAGGTTCCACCGAAATAACCGTGCCTCCCAAGCTACGCACGCAGTCGGCAAAACGCTCTACCGTCACACTTTCCACGCTCTCGAATACGAAAAAATTTCCCGAGCAAATCAGGTGTCGGCTCCGAATCCACGCTTGCATTTTCTTCTGGGCTTGCGGCGGTAGCATCAGCTCCGTCGACCCCCGGATATGGTGTGCGGCATGGTTCCCCCTTGCTTGCCAGTCTGCTCTTGCGCGCCAGTCTGTTCCTGCTTGCCAGTTCGACAGCGTTGCGTGCTAACCTCGCGCGATCGCGCTCAGGAAACTGCGATCGCCTCCAAAGGCAACTCATCCGCGAAGCTTTGTCTTCGCTCGAACTTCAGCGGACCGATGGCCGATCCCCAAACCTGCTCGCGGGTCTGGATGTCCATCCCGCGATCCCAGCTTACCCAGGTAGTCTCGGTGAGTTCCACGCTGCTCACCAAAAACGTCTGCACGCCGTTGCGCTCGATCGTACATTGCTCGCCAGGCTCGACACAGCCGATGAAGGTATCTCCTTCGAGTCGAAACACCATCGAACAGCCTGGACGACGGGCGATCGCCTCGCGGGGAATCGTTTCTAAAATCTCGCGGCGGTGTCCGGCTCCGGCATAGAGCATCGGATCGCTCAGGGTGTAGTTTTCGATGTAAACGTCATTGCCGCGATCGACGAGCCGGTGAACGCCTTGGCGATAGGGAGTCCAAAGGTCGTAGTCGTAGACCTGCTCGGAATAAAACCCGATCCCCGCAAAGAATGCATGGGGAAGAGGACGAAAAAAGATGCGAATGTGAGCGTAATTCGTCGGGTCTGCAAATGCTTGTGCCTGATTGCTAAAATCTCCCGCCATCAAGCGAGCTAAAGCGAGCATCGTACTCATGGGTTATCGAACGAGTGAGGTGGTCAAACGAATCTCTTAAACAACGCAAATCTCTTGAAAATACAAAGCTGCCCCTCTCTATTCAAGTCGATCGATTGCGAAAACTCGTCTCGACAACCCGAGCGGCGCGCTAGCGGACGACATCGAGCTGGAGGCAGCCCAGCTCTCCGAGTTTATCTGATGCCAGCGCGCTCCCACGGGCACTCGTCAGCACGACTACCCCGCGCACTCGAACATCTGAGAACGTTAACTACAGGTGAACTGACAGGATGAGACCTTTCCGCGCGATCGCATCTAGGGCGTTTCGAGAGCGTCTCGGGGTTCGTAGGCTGAGCACCGACAGGGGCCGTAGGGTTCGATCGCGCAGCGGAGTTCGGGATTGAGAGCGTTGAAGCGACAGGTGATATCGCCTACAGAGTAGTGAAACGAGGAAAACGAGTGGTGATACGCACGAGCATCGTCGATGAGGCGATCCTCTGCCGTCACGCTCGATCCGCCATCCACGATCGCTCGTTCGTCCCAGTCTTCTACTTCCAGCGACTCGGTCGAGCCAACGCTGGCTCCCTCCATAAAAGTCATGAATTCGGCGATCGCGTTGTCACATGCCGTGTCGATAGAGTCGCGAACTGCGAGAACGAAGGCTTCAGTGGCACGATCCAGTCGATCGAAGAACTCAGCAATATCGCGCGGGATCATCGTCGCTACTCTCTACGCCACAATTCACAACTCTCTGTACGAGAGTGCGGCGATCGCCCCCACCCTATCGAGCGATTCCGACAACAACGCTGATGGCGGGAACTTGCAGTTCACTCGCCTCATTGCATCCGCCTGTAAGCGATCGGCCTTCTCCACGATAGCTGTTCGGTCAGACAGACTTCTCGCACCGGCGCGGAGATGACCCGCCCGCTCCAAATGCGAGGGTGCCGACGTTCAGACTGATGTCTAGGCCGATGTCTAGGCTGAGCGTCGCTTGTTACCCAGCTTGAATCGCAGCACTTCCGCCCGATATGCCGATTTGCCGTCCTGATGTTCGTAAACCTGCATCTTGACCGCCGTATCGCGGGCGGCAGGCAAAGCTTTTTGCGGCTCTGCTTCACTCTCGATCGCGACGAAAAACTTGAGACGAGTCAGAAATTCGAGCTTCGACAATCGCGCCGACTGACTGGGCACGAGAGTACCCAAGCTGATGTTCGACTGACGGAAATGATGCCAGAGCTGCTGCCAACGAACTCGCTGGGGAGACTGCAGCATGAGCTTTAATCCGGTTTTCGGATTGAGGCCGTAGGTCAGAAGCATGGTGTACATAGGCAAGTGGGGATTCCGGAGAGAACCCTGACGGTGTAGAACTGGACGACAACACTGCGAAATGTAACTTTACGCTTGAGTCATAACTGTAGCGCAGCGGCACTGCGGGCAACAGGTTGATGTGCTCACTGAGGGACTTCATCGCGCCGCACGACATTCAAGCGTCGCCCTTCGATCGTGATGCCGCCATCGCCGATTAGCATGACCGAAATCCATTCTGAACTTGGCTTGAATGGCGCATCGGCCCGTCGGAAGAGCCCGCCAGCCTGCAACGGCTGCAGTGGAAACGGAATGTCGGTTTGATAACTTTCGAGATCGGCGGCGTTATCGATGACGGCTCCCAGCAAGACACGATCGCCCAACGGCTCGGTCACGATCGCTTCGAGGTCGTATTCGGCTCCCATCGCGACGTATGCGGGCAAGTTGAGATCGAACTGGGGCGGGCGATCGCCGGAGGTTAACGTGGTCGATTCGCTTAGGACTTCTTGCGCGACAAGCAACAATTCGCCTGAGCTGGGGCTGGGGATGTAGCGATTTCGCACGGTCGATAGCCCTTCAAGCTGAAAGTCGCCGCGCTCGGAAGACTGCGTGCCGGTGAGGCCGGTCTGGACGATCGCTTCGATCGCGTCTCCCTGTCGCTCCCAGCTTTCAATAGTGGCTTCGTATTCTAAGGTGTCGTGAGTATCCCACAGGCGGGCGATCGCGGCGCGGGTTTGCTCGATATCTAGACCGTCGTCGTGGCGGAAGTTGGAGCTGTAAAGGTTCATCACGCCCTTAAGATCGCCTTGGTTGGCTCGTTCCACCGCTTCGCTAACAGCGTCTTGCAGCTCGTCGGGAATCTCAGACGATTGGGCGATCGCGGGGCGAGTCGTCACTCCCAGTAGGGTTAGCAAAGTTAGGGAGCCAGCGATCGCACCACAGTGGCGGGCGAGAGCGAAAGATAAACGAGTCAAGCAAGCACCTCAACAAGCAGAAAATCGATTGATGGCGCGCGGAGATGGCTGGCAGACGAGTTGATTTCAGCATCATTCAAAAGCGCTGCGCCCTTCTGTCATTCAATTATGTAGGATGCTGTTTGAAACCGCATGGATTCGCACTCCACCTCCTGTCTTCACGCTTTGATGGCGATCGCTTATGTCTACTGCGTTTACGAAACCGCGCTTGCTCGTCGCCGCGAGCGGCACGGGCGGCCATATTTTTCCGGCTTTGGCCGTAGTTGAGTTGTTAGACGACTGGGAGATCGAGTGGCTGGGCGTGCCCGATCGCCTTGAAATTGAACTGGTGCGCGATCGCTATCCTCTCCACACCGTCCGCATGGGAGGATTTCAAGGACGACCGGGGTTGGGCTGGATCAAGCTGCTCGGACAGTTCGCCAGTGCGACAGCAGAAGTGCGCAAGCTGTTGCAGAGGGGCAAATTTGACGGCGTGTTGACGATGGGGGGGTACATTGCCGCTCCGGCGATTTTGGCAGCGCGATCGCTCGGTCTTCCTGCCATCTTGCACGAGTCCAACGCGATTCCGGGCAAAGTGACGAAGTGGCTCGCCCCTCTGTGTACGACGGTCGCGGTTGGGGTAGATGATGCGGCCAAACATCTGAATTCTTCTCGCATTGAGGTCGTTGGCAATCCCGTCCGTCAGAGTTTCGAGCAGCCGCAAACGCTGGATCTCGACCTCCCGGCTGACGCGCCTCTAATTGCCGTGATGGGGGGCAGCCAGGGGGCGCGCGGACTGAATCGCCTGGTGCTTGAAGCGGCTCCGGCATGGTTGGAGGCGGGCGCGTGTGTCGTTCATCTCACCGGCCAGACGGATGCAGACGCGGTGGCCGAGCTAGCTCCCGACCATTCGCACTACCTGCATTTCCCCTTTCGATCGGATATTGCCGCTTTGTTGCAGCGCGCCACGTTTGCCGTCAGTCGGGCAGGGGCGATGTCGCTAGCGGAGTTGGCTGTGACTGAGACTCCGGCGATTTTGATTCCATATCCTTATGCGGCAGAAGACCATCAGTATGCCAACGCGATC
>JBCBTL010000104.1:0-7534 GCA_039818705.1 Cyanobacteria bacterium J06639_1 | reverse complement strand
TTGCTGCTAATGCTTCGTCTGGCGGTACGAGCTTATCGACAAAATAGCGATCGACCTCAGACCATTGAGTTTCCATCCAGACTGACCTTTCCAGAAAAACGTTTCCTCAAAGTTCGCGTTGGAATGAGCGTTTAACGCATTCATCTAGCCGAATGCGCGTCGGCGAACAACATATCTCTAGCTAATTCGAGAGCGGCGATCGCTCGATCGCGCGTCACGCTGGGAAGGTGGTCGAGAAATCGATCGAGCGTGTCTCCAGCTTCGAGGTAGTTCATCAAGGTTTTCACGGGAACGCGAGTGCCCGCAAACACGGGCGTGCCGCCGAGGATATCAGGATCGCTGTGAACAACTGGTGGGACTTCAGACATAGGCGGTTGTGGAGTTTCACCTTTTACGAACATAGCTCGGATGTGTCGTGAATCATTCGAGTTCAAGCGATCGCCAACTCATCTCAAAGTGCGATTACAGCACGGCTTTGCGAATAGTTGCAGCCATTCGCTCTACCGCAGTGACGACAGCAAAAATCACCAGAATGATCGTAAGGGCTTCGTCGTAGCGGAGCAGTTGCATTGAGGTTTGCAATTCTACGCCGATGCCGCCAGCGCCGACTAGCCCCAAGACCACAGCCGATCGCACGGACGACTCTAGCGCGAATAAACTCGTCGCCACGAAAGACGGTAACGCTGCGGGGATGATCGCGCCCGCCACGACGCCCCACCTCGACGCTCCTAACGCCTTGAGTGCTTCCATCGGCCCCGGTTCGATTTCTTCGATGCGCTCGGCAAAAAACTTGCCGCAAAATCCGATGGTGTCTACGGCGATCGCCATGATGCCAGGAGCGGCTCCCAGTCCGACCACGACGATGAAAATCAGACCCCAAATCAAATCTGGGACGACTCGCAGGAGGGCAACGAGCGATCGCACGCCCGTCGCCAGTGCGGGGTGAGGTGACGTATTGCTGGCGGCTAACAAAGAGAGCGGCAAACTGACGATCGCTCCAGCCACCGTTCCGACTAGAGCAATTTCAAAGGTTTCGATGGTGGCTTCGATCACGCTTCCCAAGCGTGTGGGACTGGGGGGGAAGGCTTCTTGCAAAAACTGTCCCAGCCGGAAAAAGCCGCGAATTAGGCGTGCGGGCGTCAGTTCGCTGATGAAAACGCCGTGGAGGAAGAACCCCAGCAGCACGATCGCGATGGGCAGCCAGTACCACTGCGGCCAGCGCCAGCGCGGTGGCAACGCGATCGCGTCGCGGTCGGAGAGGGTCATAACGGCGTGCGAGTCCTACGTGACGGCGGTGACTGTGGCGCGATCGCCCGCGTTTTCGTAAAGCCAAGTGAGTTCGGCAGCATCGACATCGCTAGCGCGGCGATCGAGCTGGACGCGACCTCGATTTAAGCCCACGATGCGATCGGCGTAGGCGCGAGCGAGTTCTAGCTGGTGCAGCGCGCAAATGAGCACGAGCTGACGTTCGCGCGCGATTTCCCAGAGCAAATCCATAATTTCTCGTCCGGCCTTGGGGTCGAGGCTGGCAACAGGTTCGTCGGCCAGCACGATATCCGGCTGTTGCATCAGCATTCTCGCGATCGCCACCCGCTGCAACTGTCCGCCCGAGAGGGTATCGGCACGCTGCCCGGCGCGATCGGCTAACCCCACCCGCGCGAGGCAAGCCATCGCCCGCTGGCGTTCGCGATCGGGAGCGGTGGCGGGAAACCAGAAATGCGGCCCCCGACTGCGCCCCAGCGAGCCGTGCAGGACGTTGTGAAACGCGCTGAGATTTCCCACTAAGTTGAAGTGCTGGAACACCATGCCCAACTGCCGACGCACCTGGCGCAAGTCAGCCGGGGAGAGGGCGGACAGATCGCGATCGCCCACTTTCACCGAGCCGGACGTGGGCGTTTCCAAGCCGACGATGCAGCGCAGCAGCGTCGATTTCCCCGACCCGTTCGAGCCGAGCAGGACGATGCCCTCCCCCGGACGCGCTAGGAGATTAACGCGATCGAGCGCCTGCGTTCCGTTGGGGAACGCTTTGCACAGTTGGCGAATCTGGAGCGAGAGCATCGATGTCGCCTTTAGTCGCCGATGAATTCTGAAAACTCGTTCACGCCGACGGCACGGTAGGCCACGCGCATCGGGTCGTAGTCCGAATCTTGGGCGGGGATGAGCGAGGAACCAACGTACTTGCGGTTCGACTCCACCGAGACGATCGCGTCGATGAGGGCTTCTTGGTTGTTTACCATCTGCTGTGCCAGCGTTGCCACGAACTCAGGGTCGAGGTCGTCGCTAGCCATGAACACGTCATTCGGTAGCGACTCGCCCTTCACGAGAATCGGGAAATCAGTAGCCGCGTTGCTCTTGTCCTCAAAGAACCGCTCGTAGTCCAACGCCGAGCCGCCCCAAGCGTCCACGTCGCCGTTTTCAAAGGCTTGCAGATCGGCATCGCCCAACATCAATACGTCCACATCCGATCGCGGTTCGAGCCCCGCTTCGGCCAAAATCTGGCTGGGGCCGAGGTGACCGCTGGTGGAGCCGATATCGGACATCGCCATCTTGCGGCCTTTCAAATCTTCAAGCGAGGCAATCCCGCTGTCCGAGCGCACCGCAATCACCGAGCGGTAGTTGAGACGGGTCAACCCAATGAACGGTTCGGCCTGCGTGCGAGCGCGCAGCACGACGTACTCGGCAGGCCCCGCCAACACGACATCCACTTGGTCGGCCTGGAGTGCCACTGCTGCTGCCGCGCGGTCGGCAACGGGGAAAAATTTAATCTCTTTGCCAGTAGCGGCTTCGAGCGCATCCCGAAACGGCTCGAAATCGCGACGAAGTTCTTCTAATCCCACCACGTCGGTGACGGCAAATCGAATCGTATCGGGAACGTGTCCGTCAGCTAGGGCAATCTCGGGGGCGATCGCCCGCGCCATCAAAGCTGTAACAGTTGCAACTGCGAAAGAAGCTTGGAAAAAAGTACGCCGCTTCATAAGTTCAACCGTCTAAACGTATAGACCTTAGGCTATGGGACTAAGGTAGTGCTGACATTAAGACGAAGTTATGTTTTCAGGAGCTAAACATGGCATCTGGAGCGGTATATTTGGGAACTTTGTAGGTCGCGATCGCGCACGTAGAGTTCCTTTTGTCGCTCAGTAATTTGGTCGTTCGCGTCGCTTTGCGGGTTTTCTCTGGCGTTTCAGTAATAGCGGGCTACTGTCGCGCGGAAATCTAACTTTAACCGGCTCTTAGCTCGGTCACAAAGAGTCTTCTGATAGATTGCTGGCGGTGGCGACCTCTATAAACGGGGTAGTACTGTATTGAGGTTTCACCAGACGGTCTTGCCAGATGGACGAGCGTGCAATTGTCAGTCTCGATCGCGTGGGGGTGACCTATGGCGATGGCGTGGTTGCTCTAAAGTCCGTGTCATTTCACCTACATCGGGGCGAGTTTGCGATCGTCCTCGGTTCGTCCGGGGCGGGGAAATCAACTCTACTGCGAACGATCAACCACCTGTATCCGCCCACTCAAGGCAGCGTTACGGCAGCGGGAGTGGGAGACTTGACTCAGCCATCGTCATTGCGCTTGCATCGGAAGCGGACGGGGATGATCTTCCAGCAGCACCAGCTCATCGATCGCCATTCGGCTTTGAAAAATGTCTTGATGGGGCGATTGGCATACCACTCCTTTTGGCGAAGTCTGTTGCCGCTGCCCTTGGCAGATCGCCAGATTGCTTTGGACTGTTTGGAACGGGTGAACCTGCTGGATAAAGCCGTCACTCCGGTGAAGTCGCTCAGCGGGGGACAGAAGCAACGTGTGGGTATTGCTCGCGCCCTGGCGCAGCAACCTCAGCTCGTGCTGGCGGACGAGCCGATCGCGAGTCTCGACCCGGCTAGCGCCCATCGAGTGTTGTCCCTCCTGCGCGATATTTGCACGCGCGACGGCATTGCGGCATTACTGAGCTTGCATCAGGTGGAATTTGCCAAGCAGTACGGCGATCGCATTATCGGGTTGTCTGGCGGTCGCGTTTGCTTCGACGGTTCTCCTGCGGCATTGAGCGATCGGCATCTCAATGAGATCTACGCGAGTCAATCTTTGGCGATGGTGGTGTGAGCGCGTTTCGACGGATCGCGCGCCAGCAGATCGAGTATCTGGATGAGAGCGTGTGTGGGTCAGTGGATTGACGTTGACTTTCTTAGAGGACTGGAACGACATGATTGGGATGACAGTGCGACGAAGCGCGATCGGTCTTTGCCTAGTGGGAGTCGTCAGCTTAGTTGGATGTGGTACGGCGGAAGAAACCGCCAGCCAGGATGCGGGAGCGGCAGCATCAGAGGGTGACAATCCAGAAAAGCTGATCGTGGCATTGTTGCCCGACGAGAATGCTGCGACCGTGATTCAGGATAACGAAGGACTGGTCGAGCATCTGGAAACAGAACTCGACAAAGACATCGAGTTAGTGGTGACAACGGACTATTCGTCGATGATTGAAGCGGCGAGTAACGGACGCTTGGATTTGGCCTATTTCGGGCCGCTGTCTTACGTCTTGGCGAAAACCAAGAGCGACATCGAACCCTTTGCAGCTCGTCTGAAAGGCGGATCGACCACGTATACCTCCATCATCATCGGCAACGTTGAAGCTGGGGTAGACGAGTTTAGTGACATCGAAGGCACGACGGTGGCCTTCGGCGATCCAGCGTCAACCTCTAGCCGGTTATTTCCCGAGTTGACGTTGGCTGAAGCGGGTCTGAACTCGGGTGACGATTACGAAGCCGTGTTCCTGGGCGCTCACGATGCGGTCGCCCTGGCCGTGCAGAGCGGTAACGCTCAGGCAGGCGGGCTGAGTCGCCCGATCTTCGATTCATTGGTCGAAAAAGGCACCATCGATCCAGATCGAGTCGCGGTGATTGCCGAATCCGCTCCCATTCCGCAGTATCCGTGGACGATGCGCTCCGACCTGTCTCCAGAGCTACAGGAGCGCATTCGCGATACGTTTTTAGCGCTGGAGGAAGACGCCGTGCTGAAGCCGTTTAAGGCCGATGGTTTCGCGGAGATGAGCGATCGCGATTACGACGGCATTCGTCAAGCTGGCGAAACGCTAGGACTCGATCTCGGAGAGTTCGTTCAGTAAATACCCCGTTCTCAAAGCTGGCATCCCCCTCGCACGAGGGGGAGTGCGATCGCCGCTGCCCACCTCTGCCCGAGGGAAGACTTGAATCATGACTGCAATGCCAGAGCGCTATGCCGAAATCCTGCGTCACCAACAGCGGCAGTGGAATCGCCAACTAGCGCGATCGCTGGGGGTATTGGGAGTTATTGTTGCCTGTTTGGCAGTCGTGGGTCTATTCGATGTCGAACGCATGGCAGATGGCGTTCCGGCGATCGGCAAGCTGTTATTGGAGATGTTCCCGCCAGATTTCAGCCGCTTCCCCAAATGGATCGTGCCGATTGTCGATACCCTAGCCATGAGCGTGGCAGGCACGACGATCTCGGTAGCACTATCTTTGCCGTTGTGTCTGTTGGCAGCTCGCAATACGACTCCCCATCCCGCGTTATTTCAGCTTGCCCGCACCATCCTGAACGTGACGCGAGCGATTCCCGAGCTGATTTTGGGCATGATTTTGGTCGCGGCGGTCGGTTTCGGCAAACTCCCCGGAACCTTGGCACTCGGCCTTCATTCCGTCGGGATGCTCGGCAAGTTTTTTGCTGAGGCGATCGAACTCAGCGATGCAGCTCCCGTGGAAGCAGCTCGCGCAGCGGGAGCGACCGAACCGCAGACGATCGTGCATAGCATTCTGCCCCAGGTCTTTCCTCAGATGGCAGACGTGACTTTTTATCGGTGGGAATACAATTTCCGCGCCTCTATGGTGCTGGGGGCGGTCGGCGCGGGTGGCATCGGCTTAGAAATCATTAGCGCTTTGCGGATTTTGCGATACCAACAGGTATCGGCACTGCTCATCGTCGTCCTCGTCATGGTCACGCTCGTCGATGGGCTGAGCAATTACCTCCGCAAAGGGTTCGTGAAATGAGGAGCGATGGTTCGAGCCGTCCCAAAGTGGTCGTGACCCATTGGGTACACGACGAAATCATCGAGTCTCTAAGCAAAACGTGCGAGGTCATTACCAACCCAACTCGCGAAACCTTATCGCGCGATGAGGTCATTCATCGATGTAAAGATGCCGATGGATTGATGGTTTTCATGCCCGATGCCGTCGATCGCGAGTTTCTCGATGCCTGTCCTCGCTTGAAAGTCATTGCTGGGGCGTTGCGCGGCTACGACAATTTCGACGTCGCAGCCTGTCGCGATCGCCAGGTCTGGTTCGCGATCGTGCCCGATCTCTTAGCCGCCCCCACTGCCGAGCTGACCGTGGGATTGTCGATCGGTTTGGCTCGTCGGTTGTTGGAAGGCGACGCCCTAATTCGACGAGGACAGTTCGCGGGGTGGCGACCTATTCTCTACAGTCAGGGCTTGTCAGGCAAAACGCTCGGCATTGTGGGCATGGGCAAACTAGGCCGCGCTCTGGCTCAGCGGTTGCAGGGATTCGAGATGCGGTTGGTGTATGCCGATCCCATCCCCCTTCCTGCCGACCTAGAGAAAGCGTGGCACGTTGAGGCCGTCCCGTTCCCCAAGCTGTTAGCCACTAGCGATTACGTCGTCTTGATGGTGCCGTTGCAGCCGGATACCTTCCACTTGCTCGATCGCGAGGCGATCGCCCAGATGAAACCGGGCAGCTTTTTGATTAATCCTTGCCGAGGCTCGGTGGTCGATGAGAACGCCATTGCCGATGCGCTGGAGAGCGGACATTTGAGTGGGTACGCTGCCGATGTTTTTGAAATGGAAGATTGGGCGCGAGGCGATCGCCCGACGAACATCGAGCCGCGATTGGTAGAGAACCGACATCAAACCTTCTTCACGCCCCATTTAGGATCTGCGGTCGAGACTGTCCGATTTGAAATTGCGATGGAAGCAGCCACGAACCTCGTGCAAGCTTTGCAGGGACACGTGCCGCGAGGAGCTGTGAACCGAGTATCCGAACGGAGCGAATGATGAATGCGATCGAAGGGATTATTAAGCAGCAATATGATGACATAGCGCATGTTTACGATCGCCGCTGGAACCGCTACATTTCCAATACGTTGACCTTCTTTCAAACGTGGGTGGATATCAACCCGACCGCAAATGTCCTCGATGTTGCTTGTGGCACAGGGGAGTTGGAGCGACTCCTACTCCAGAAGTACCCAAGCCTTCATATTACAGGCGTGGATATCTCTGACAAGATGCTCGAACGAGCTAGACAGAAACTCAAAGGTTACGCGAACCTATCGTTCGAGCATACGACTGCCGCTAGCTTACCGTTTGCAAATGACTCATTTGACGCAGTGATTTCTGCTAACTCGTTTCACTATTTCTCGCATCCAGAGAAAGTCCTTTCTGAAATGAGACGAGTGTTGAAACCGGGTGGCACGCTGACTATTTTGGACTGGTGCAAAGATTTTCTATTGTGCAGAGTATGCGATGGGATTCTGAAACTTCTCGACCCAGCACATCAGC
>JBCBTL010000103.1:3084-7547 GCA_039818705.1 Cyanobacteria bacterium J06639_1 | reverse complement strand
CCCAGGGGGTGTCCTGAAAGTCCTGCAAAATGCTTGCCGTCGCACCGACGATGACGATGCGATCGCGAAACACCTCACCACCGCGCAAATTGACTTGCTTGAGGGCGGGCACCATTAAATCTTGATAGGAAAACGTGGCGTATGTTGCCGCAGGCCCGTTGTAAAAGAGCCACTCATTATCAAAAATTCGAGGCCGCTGCCGCCCGCTCGCTTGCAGGGCAGCCTCCGATAGTGAAGGAATCTTCGGTAAGTTACTGGGCAGATCGTAGTTGGCCGCCAATTTGTAAACTGCAGTATCGATCGCGCGTTCGACATTGACAAAGCCCACCTGCACGTCGAGATTGGCATTCGCGTAGTGGGGCAGCAACAGTTGGTCGCGCGATCCGGCCACTGCGGATGCGAGGTAGTAGCGCGCGCCCAAGACAACGCGATCGCCGTAGTCTTCCAGCAGTTCTTCGAAGGCGCGATCGTCGTCTTCCCCAAAGGGACTGGGCTTGTCAAAGACGATATCGAACACCACTACCTCAGCCCCGGCATCGAGCATGGCGCGCGCCGCTTCGGCGTGAACGCGGCGCGACCAAGGCCATGACTGCATTTCCTTCAAGATGGGAGTTTCTTCAAGTTCTTCAGGAAACACCAGATTGATAATGTCGAGGGAGGGATCGTCGATCGCCAAGAGCACCACGTCATCGAGAGGAGGTGACGTGCCCCGCAAAAAGGTCATCAACGTCTGCACCCCCAGTTCCCATTGAGGCAAAGGGTTAAGACGAGATTGGAAGGTTTGAAAGGAGACGAGCGGAACCGACGCGGACTCAGGCAAAATCTCAGGTAAATCGCGAACGATGAGCGATCGCACCCACGGCGTATCTAGCACCCACAGCAGGGCAAAAAATGCCGTCCAGCCCCCAATCGAGACGATTTGCCGCCGTCGCCGCGAGGGCGAACGCGAGGCGGGTAACGGTTGCTTGCCCCAAAATCGTTTCAACATGCCGCAGAATTACGTAACGCGAACGTCGGAGGCAATCTAGCAAAATCGCCACTTCATAGACCCAAGCTCGGGGAAATCCTTCAGGGGCTCGGGTCAAACGATCAGGTCTTCAAGGCCGTCCAAACTGGGAATGCAGAGGATGTCGCGGGCGCGATCGCGGACGATCAGGTCTTTTTGCTCTAGTTTGCGCAGCACGCGGGTCACGGTTTCGCGTGCTAGACCGCTCAAACTGCTCAGTTCGCGATGAGGCAGATTGGGAACTTCCACTCCGGCGCGACTAACTCGACCCCGAAACTCGGCCAGGAACAGCAAAATATCGGCCACGCGAGCGACACTGTTGGCTTCGCGCAACTGGAGGCGGCGGTTGATCTGGCGCAGTCGTCGAGACATAAGCTGAGCCAGCCGCACCCCAACCAACGGATCGGACTCTAAAAACCCGATAAACTTCTTGGCTTCTAAAATGGCGACCTGGGTTTCTGTTAAGGCAATCACATCGGTCGAGCGCGGGTTTTCATCGAGCGCGGCCATTTCACCGAAGATTTCTCCTGGCCCCAAAATGTTCAGAGTGACCTCTTTTCCTTCCAAGTTGAACGTGCGGATTTTAACCCACCCTTCCAACACGAAATAAACGCCATTCCCCCAGTCGTTTTGCAACATGATGGTTTGGTTCGCGGGGTGCGTGCGCACCGTCATCGAGGCGCCCAAATCGTCGAGTTTTGCTTCATCAAACCCCTCAAAAATTGGCATCGATCGCAAATCGACGGCAGACAGTTCGGCCATGGCAAAGGAGGGTGTTCTCATGATGGTTCACAATGACTGTAGCTCGAACCCCAAAAGCTGGCGAAAAGTTAACCCGCGATCGCGATGCAAATTCGCAAAGTTTAGAGCGCTAACAATGACGAAACGAGAGCAACCGGATTGAGTGCAGGGTTAACGGGGTTTGAGGTGTATCGTCGATGGATAAACAATGCCGATACTTGTACTTATCTTGGCTGTCCGAAGGCTTTACGCACAGCATTTCCCCGATTTTGTCACAAAACCCAACGATAGCTAACCTTTATACCGAGGTGTAGGCGGTCTGAGGCTCGAATCACTGCTCGTGAGAGTTCTAGCTCCCCCGAGAGTTCCATCTCGCCAAATTCAACTCGACCTAGCGCCCGAAAATACGTCCGATGCCCGAGCGCAGCAGGTTGAACAAGCTATCCGTATCCTCACTGGCCGTGCGGGCAGGAGCCGCAGGAGTGGGAGCAGCCTGAGCGCGCTGGGCTTGCTGGCGTTCGGCAATCACGGCGGCAATGCGCTCTGCCGCCAGAGGGTGAGCGTCAAGCACCATCTGAAAGGCAGCGCGATCGAAGGCCAAAACTTCGGTATCTTCGATCGCCATCACCGTGGCCGTTCGGGACTGTCCGGTTAGCAGCGCGATTTCGCCAAAATACTGCCCCGCACTCAAGACCGCCAAAACTCGACGCGGGAAATCCAGCAGTACTTGGACTTGACCGCTGACGATGATGTAGAAAACATCGCCGGGATCGCCCACTTGGCAGACGCGCTCGTTTTGGGTAAATGTCAACAGCCGCCCCATGCCGAGAAATTGCTCCAGCTCAGCATCGGACAGCTTGCACGCTCCGATAAAATCCACCGTTCGCAGCAGTTGGACGTGTTCGAGCAGTGCTTCGCGATCGCCTGCAGCCGGACGATGCAAGAACAAATCTTGAATCGGAAACGGCACGGAAAGTCCGGCGCGCTGGAGCGCGTACCACACCCGCTGGTGAATTTGACTGCGAATGGCGCGCTGCTGTCCTGGCAGGCGACTCCAGTACAGCAGGCGATAGACGATCGCGTAATCGGCGTAGTGGTGGGCGAAGACGGTGACGGGAGGTTGCTGCAACACGTTCTCGACTGACTGAGCCGCTTGCCGCAGGACGCGAATGGCCTGACTGGGGGGCACTTCGTAGCGCAGGCCGAAGTCGATCGTGTTGCCGAAGGCATTTTCGTGACTGAAATTTTTTAAGTTCGTGCGCCCGACCGCACTGTTGGGAATGAAAACCACTTCGCGATCGACAGTTCTCAGCACCGTGGCGCGCCAGCTCAAGGAAAGCACTTCGCCGATGTAGTCATCGACTTGAATCCAATCGCCTAGCTTGAACGGCGCGTCGATTTGCAGGCCGATCCCCGCAAACAAATTGCCCAAGGTCTCCTGCAGGGCAAAACCCAAAACCACCGCCCCGAGCGTGGAAATCGTGAACAGCCAGGTGAAGAATTGGCCTAAGTTCACGCCAAACAACGCCGAAACCGTCACCAGCAGCACCACAGCCACGGCAAACACTTTGGTGATGTCGAAAAAGATGCGGGGCGGACGCTGGGGCAACACGCGCCGCAGGGTTTCGGTGGCAATCTGCATGACGAACAGCGCGATCGCCACTGCTGCCGCAATGGTCAAATACCGATAAATAGCCGCGAGCGCCCCCGGAAACGCCCACGACAAGCCCAGCCAGCCCCAAATCGTCGTTTGACAGGCGAGCAGCGCCAAACTCGCTGACTTGTGCCAACGCTCGTCGATGAGGCGCAAACGTCGGTCGAGCAGGAGAGCGGCGATCGCCCCCACACTCCACACAGCCGCTAAGATGCTTAGACGCAATAGCGCGTTGATGTCTCTTCCCTCTTCGTATCGTTACGAGTGAGTCAGACAGCCAGTGCGTCAAGCTGCTTATCAACCAGACAAACTGCACTCGAACCCGAGCGACCCATGCTTCCCGTTCACACTGCCGCATCACTCATTCTAAAGAACGCATCCCCGCTCGGGGTGGAGTGGGTGGATTTAAGTCAAGCTCGCGATCGCGTTCTCGCCGAAGCCATTCCTGCCCCGTCTGACTTCCCCCCTGCTCCTACGTCGAGCATGGATGGCTACGCTGTCCGTCGCGAAGATTTGGAGACACTGCCGCACGACTTGCAGATCGTCGAGACTGTCCCCGCAGGTACCGTTCCTCAAGTCCCCGTGAAAAGCGGCCAAGCGACTCGACTCTTCACGGGGTCGATCTTGCCGGAGGGAGCCGACACCGTAGTCATGCAGGAAGTCGTCGATCGCCTGGATAAAACCACTGCGCGAGTGACAGAAATCGGCGATCGCGGCCAGTTCGTGCGTCCGCAGGGGCAGTTTTGTCGGAAGGGCGATCGCGTTCTTTCCCGAGGTCAGCGATTGGGGGGAGCTGAGACTGCTGTGTTGGCCGCCGTGCAGCGATCGCGAGTCGCGGTTTACCGCCGTCCCCGCGTGGCAATTTTATCGACAGGCAACGAACTGGTTCGCATCGACCAATCCCTCGTCCTCGGACAAATTGTGGATTCCAATCAGCACGGGCTAGCGGCTCTCGTAGCGGCAGCGGGAGGCATTCCCGAGTGTAAGGGCATTTTGGCCGATACGGATGGCGACTCGATTGAGGCTGGGGAAGCGAGGTTGAAAGATGCCATTTCAGAGGCG
>JBCBTL010000103.1:0-3074 GCA_039818705.1 Cyanobacteria bacterium J06639_1 | reverse complement strand
TCAGAGGCGATCGCCCGCGCCGATGTGGTGCTATCCACCGGAGGCGTATCAGTCGGCGATTACGATCGCGTCGATGCCGTTTTAGCTGCGCTCGGAGCACAGATTCACTTCCAAAAAGTCGCGATCAAACCTGGAAAACCCCTCACCTTTGCGACATTCTCAAATTCACCCGCACTCTACTTCGGTCTGCCGGGAAATCCGGTGTCGTCGATGGCTTGTTTTTGGCGGTTCGTGCGTCCAGCCTTGCGGAAATTGCAGGGGCAAGCCTCACCTTGGGAGCCAGCGTTCCTGAAGGCAACGACGCGAGCAGATTTGAACGCTGGCGGCAAACGCGAAACCTATTTGTGGGGCAACGCGATCGCCACCGAAACCGGACTGGAATTCTCCCCAGCCAACGAACACGGCTCGGGCAATCTCATCAACTTGGTCGGCACGGATGCGTTTGCAGTCATACCGGTCGGTCAAACTCGCATTTCTGCCGGTGCGTCTGTCAACGTGATGCTGACGCGATCGCTCCTGTAACTCAACCGTCAAGTGACGCGGTTCCTTCCCATGCATTAAGATATGGGGCCGCACTCTGTTGCGTGCCATCCTTGCTGTCGCCTTTGACAGCCATCAGTCCACAAGGAGATTTCCATGCCTCGTCCCTACGAAACCATGCTGATCGTGCGTCCCGACGTATCAGAAGAGCCGCTCGGCCAACTTGTTGAAGCCCAGAAGACCATCTTGCAAGACAATGGCGCGCAAGAACTTGAAGTGCTAGTGCGCGGCAAAAAACGCTTCCAGGGCTGCGAAATTAAGCGCTTTCGCGACGGCATCTACATTCAGTTCAACTACGACAGCGAACCCACCACCGTCAAAGCCTGGGAAAAGACGCTCCGCCTGAACGAAAGCGTGCTGCGCTTCGTCACCTTTCGCATAGACGAGTAGTTCTCTCATACCCTGTTTCTCCTGCTCTGTTCGTCTGGCAGGCGGCCCATCTCGCAACCGGCGACTCGTAGCGTTGCGCGATCGCTTTCGGTGTCAGTAGGGTAGGAAGCAGTTGACGCGGGCGACCGATGCTGAATGCACTGCGGATTGAAAACTTCGCCCTAGTCGAGACGCTGGACTTAGACTTAGCGCCCGGACTCAACGTTCTCACTGGAGAAACGGGTGCGGGCAAGTCTATTATTTTGGACGCGATCGACGCGGCATTGGGCGGCCCGGTTTCGGACAAATCCATCCGCACGGGCTGCACGAAAGCTGTCATTGAAGCCACCTTTACTCCCACTGAAGCAATCGCCGCGTGGCTGGCCGAATACGATATCGACCTGCTGGATGAAGGCTTAATCTGCACCCGCGAGATTTCGCTGCGGGAAAAACCGGGAGGCAAAACTCAGTATTCCAGTCGTTCGCGCGTCAACGGGGTGCTCGCGAACAAGCAACAAATGCGATCGCTCCGCCGTCATCTCGCTGAAATCACTGCGCAAGGCCAAACCACCCAACTGCAAGATGCTGCTGTTCAACGGCAATGGCTGGACGGATTTGCAGGCGAGAAGTCTTCCAAAGCTCGCGAGAAAGTCCGCGAGTGCCACCGCCGCTGGGCGCAAGCAAAAGCGGAACTGGAGCTATTTCAGCAGCAGGAACAAACTCGCTGGCAGCAGCTCGACATGCTGCAATTCCAGCACCGCGAACTAAACGAAGCCGAACTCGACAGCCCGACTGAGTTAGACGACCTCCTGCAAGAACGCGATCGCCTCTCCCACAGTGTCGAACTGCAACAGCAAAGCTACGAAGCCTATCAAACCCTTTACCAAAGCGACAGCGACGTTCCCGCTGTGGCCGATCTATTGGGGCATGTCGAGCGATCGCTTCAGTCCATGGGGGAAATCGATCCCGAAGTGACTCCCATCGCCGCGATGGTCAGCGATGCGCTGATTCAAGTGGAAGAAGCTGGACGCGCCCTGCACGCCTACGGCGATATGCTCGACAGCGATCCAGACCGCCTCGGCATCGTCGAAGACCGCATTGTCTCGCTCAAGCAACTGTGCCGCAAATACGGCCCCACGCTGGCTGATGTCATCTCTCATGCCGATTCGGTGGCGCAATCGTTAGCTCAGCTCGAAGGGGGTGAAGCTAGCGTCGCCGCCTTGGAAGAGCGCCGCGATCGCGCCTTTCAAGATCTGAAAACCGCTTGCGATCGCCTGACTGACATGCGGCGGCGAGCGGGCGATCGCCTCACCAAACAACTGGTGGCCGAACTCAAGCCGCTAGCAATGCAGTCCGTCCAGTTTGCCGTCCAGCTAAACCCAACCGAACCCGCTCCCCACGGCCAGGATGTCGTCACCTTCCTGCTCAGCCCCAACCCCGGCGAACCTCTACAACCTTTAGCCGAAACTGCCTCTGGCGGAGAAATGAGCCGCTTCCTCCTCGCCCTCAAAACCGTCTTCAGCCAGGTGGATGCGGTCGAAACCTCAATTTTTGACGAGATCGATGCGGGAGTCTCGGGGAAAGTGGCGCAGGCGATCGCCCAAAAATTACACGCGATCGCCCGCACTCACCAAGTCCTCTGCGTCACCCACCAGCCCCTCGTCGCGGCTATGGCCGACCGCCACCTCAACGTGAGCAAAGCCACCCGCGATCGCCGCACCGTCGTCCGCGTGCGATCGCTCTCCGACTCCGAGCGCAGAGAAGAACTGGCACAGCTCGCTGGCGGACGCTCGGAGGGCGAAGCGCTCGCATTCGCCGATTCCCTACTCGCGCAAGCCGAACAGCAGCGAGGCGATCGCCTTCAACCCTCGACGTAGGCGATCGCCCCTAACAGAGGCACTTCGAGCGAAATATTTAGCAAATCTTAAGAAGATCGGTTTTCCGTACCCAATTGACGGGCAATACCTTGACAGCCCCATATAATGAGAATGATTGCAAAAGATGTAATGTATCTTTACAAAGGTTAAGTCTCTTAACGAGCTAACCCCTGCACTTGTTGCTCCATAGACCTCTAGGAGGCTCTACATAATGACCATCGCAATGGGTCGGAGCCAGGTTCAACGCGGCTTTTTTGACGTGATGGATGACTGGCTCAAGCGCGACCG
>JBCBTL010000102.1:0-7585 GCA_039818705.1 Cyanobacteria bacterium J06639_1 | reverse complement strand
CGGGATGGCTTGAACTTAGTGGCGAAAGAGTATGTCTCCGCTCATGAAGGCAAAGGGGGCGTGCTGCTCCTCTCCGAATTTACTGGGGCTTCGGTGGGACTGCCGGAAGCCTTACAGGTCAATCCGTTTGCCGATTCCAGTATGGATAACGCGATCGATGTGGCGCTGGCCATGCCGGAAGACGAGCAACGTCGCCGCATGGAGGCACTCAATCGCGCTGTGAACTCTTACGACGTGCAGCAGTGGGCAAATCACATGTTCCGTGAGGCGATGGCGTGCGAGCCGCAGGGGGTTGCGCCTGCCAGCAGCGTGCTCGAAAGTGAGGACGTTCAGAGCGGCGACAAAGATCTCGCCCTAGTGTGATGGATTGCGCGCGAGGCAAGCTCCGCACGAGCGGGTGCAGGCAAGACACATCATGCCTGACTCTTAGGTGAGTGCGCGATCGCGCTGCTCGTGCGTGCCTGAAGTCTGCGCTAGACAACCTTATTTTTCCTGAAAACGAGCGATCGCCTCAAAGCATCGAGTGCGATCGCTCGCGTGTATTTTTTCGGCCATCTCGATCTCTGCATAGATTCACTGAATTTAGGTCATTTCTGAGTTCGTGGCGGCCAATCTTTCTTCTGATTTGAAATATTTGAGACTAATCATCCGAATGAAAGTGTCTCATTTGACCGGCGTGAGTATTCGCGATCGCATTTTTTTGACGAATCGCCAAAGTGCATCGAAAATCGCCGAGTGCGGATGAATGTTCTCGCACGTTCAGATGCCTCTGTTGCCACACGTTTTGGAGATGCAGCGGTATGGCAGATGGCTTTTCGCGGGTTTTCGACCTTTCCACGCTTGATGGCACCAACGGCTTCGCGATCGACGGACGTGACGACCAGGACGAAATTGCGTTTACGCTCAGCGAAGCAGGAGATTTCAATAACGACGGCTTTGCCGATCTACTCGTCGGCGCGCCGTTTCAAGGGTTTTTGGGCGGTGCCTATCTGATCTTCGGAGGTGCTGAAGAGCAGGCTCCCGTTCTAAATCTGGCCGATCTCACGGGTGAGAATGGCGTGTTTTTGGAAGGGAATGCGGCCTTTTTCATTACGGTTGGCGTATTCGGATCGATTGTCGTCAATCCAGTACCAAGCTTTTCAGGCTTCGGTATCGACGGGATCGGGGACTTTAATGACGATGGCATCGACGATATCGCGATCGGATCTCCAGGAGGGCCGTCGGGGGAAATCACGATTGTCTACGGTACCGAGCAGCCCCTTGCGGCTGAGTTCGACCTAGGGGATGAGCTGACGGGGGCGAACGGGTTTGAATTTAATGAAGGAGATGCCGCCGCTGACCTATTCGGCAATTCCGTCAGCGGCATCGGAGATATTAACGGCGATGGCATTGACGATGTTCTGCTAGGTGCACCTGGACTGGATAGCGAGTCGGGGGAAGCCTATGTTATGTTCGGCACCTCTCAAGCGTTTCCGGACGAACTCGGCTCCGATGCACTGGATGGTACGAACGGGTTCGGCATCATCGGGGAAGCGATCGGTCAGGAAGTGGGGCATTCCGTAGCCGGATTGGGGGATTTCAACGGCGACGGCATCAACGACTTCGCCATCGGCGCGCCCAGTGCAGATAATCCCGCTCAGCCCACCCGCAGCTACCTCATTTTCGGCTCGGCCAACGGCTATCCCGCTCTAATTTCCCTCACCAGCCTCAACGGAACGAATGGCTTTGCGATCGCTGGTAACTCGAATACCGACGAATTCGGCCACATCCTCAGCAGTGCGGGCGACCTCAACGGCGATGGTTTGAACGATCTGATCGTCGGCGCACCTTTCGCGGACGCGAACGGCGAAGATTCGGGACGGGCTTACGTTATCTTCGGCTCGGATGATGGCTTTCCCGCCCAGCTCGACGTTGCCGATTTGAACGGCGCGAATGGTTTTGTCATTGACGGGTTGGCGGCAGGCGATCGCCTCGGCGATGTTGTCAGTCAGGCGGGGGATCTCAACGACGACGGCATCGATGACGTATTGCTAGGAGCATCCAAATCGGATGTTAACGGCGAAGACTCCGGCCAAGCCTACGCGATCTTCGGCTCGCAAACGCCCTTCCCGGCCAGCTTCGACCTCAATACGTTAGACGGCAGCAATGGCTTCATCGTCAACGGCCAGAACCCTGGCGACGAGCTAGGAGAGGGCGTTAGCGGCATCGGTGATTTCAACGGCGACGGTATCGACGACATCGCTCTGGGCGCGCCGAACGTAACCGCAAATGGCAACGAAGATGCGGGTCGCGCTTACATCATCTTCGGGCGTGCCTCCACGCCGGTCGTGCCGGGAGACGAACAGAACAACGTCCTTGCGGGAACCGATGCTGCCGAAATTTTCGAGGCGGGGGCGGGCAACGACGGCATCGAAGCGGGAGGCGGTGACGACATCATCATCCCAGGGACGGGCAACGACACGATCGACGGCGGCGAGGGCATCGACACCGCGCGTTTCGAGGGCGATCGCGCCTCATTCCCCATCCAAGTGCGGGGAGACTCGTTACACGTCGGCAGCAATTCAGACGTACTCACCAACGTCGAAATTCTCGAATTTAACGATGTCAGCCTCGACGTGGCCGAGCTGCGAACCGAACTCGTGCGGGTAGAGGTCGGCAATACGATCGCGATCGCCTTACCTCAGCCCGTTGCCCCGGACGCGCTGAATCTTTACAACGGTGCAACGGACAACCCTGCCCCACCCGACGCGATCGTGACCGACGCGGAAGGCAGCAGCATTCTGGGGTCGATCGCGATCGCTGAAGCTGGGACAGAGCTTCAGTTCGTGCCAGCAGACGGCTCTTTCGCTCCCGGCGACTACACCCTGACGGTGCCGGATGCGGCGGACGGATTTGCCACCGAGACAGCGGCACTCGACGGCGATGGCGACGGTGCTGCTGGGGGCGCGTTTCAGTTCGAGTTTTCTGTGCCAGAGACAGAAGGCGATCGCGTACTCGGCCTTCCCGACTTCGCGCGCGCGCCAAACCAAACCGTTCGGGTTTACAACCGCGATACAGACGCACTCGAAGTGGGTCTACCACTGTCACTCAGCGAGGGCGAGGGCGTAAACCGGGTCGCGTTCGCGATCGCCTACGATCCAGACCTGCTCGACATTACGGGCGTTCGTCCCGAGAGCTTGCCTGCCGACTGGTCGGTCGTGTCTGAAATCATCGATGACGCACTCGGACAGCTCGACGTGACGCTGGCTGGCCCCGCGCTTCCGTCCGGCGCGCTCGACCTAGCCCGACTGAACGCCTCCGTGCCCGAATCGGCACCCTATCTGAGTTCGAGCGTCCTAAACGTCACGCCCGTCAGCCTGAATGAGGGAGCGATCGCCGCATCAGGCGATGCCGCCATCCAACACGTGTCTTTGCTGGGAGATGCCAACGGCGATCGCGAGTATTCACTTGATGACGCACTAGCGATCGCCCAAAACGCGATCGACCTCGGGACGGGGTTTGCCGCACATGCTCGGATTGCCCCGGCGATCGTTGCCGACGTGACCGGAGATGGGACGATATCGGCACTCGACGCATCCGTCGTCGCTGCCCAGGCAGCCGGGTTAACCCCTCCCGAACTACTGATTTGATCGAAGTCAGATTCGATTATTCATTGCGAAATCAGGCGATCGCGCAAGCATTTCAGTTGATTCACTGATTTTCTGAAACAACAGAGTTAGCAATCAAGACTTTATTCGGGCTGTCGATAAAATTGATACTTTGCTGTTAAGTTGTTTGGTGTTTATTTAGCGATCTAGGTGTTTGCGATCGCATTTTTTTGACGAATCGCAAAAATGCATAGATGATCGCGGAGTGCGGATCGATTTTCTCGCACGTTCAGATGCCTCTGTTGCGAAACGTTCTGGAGATGCAGCGGTTTGGCGAATGATTTTTCTCGCGTGTTCGACCTTGCAACGCTCGACGGAATCAACGGGTTCGCGATCGACGGAGTCGAAGACGGTGACAATGCTGCGAGCACCCTCAGCAACGCAGGCGATATCAACAATGACGGCTTTGCCGATCTGATTATCGGTGCCCCCTTTCGAGATTTGATTGGCGGAGCCTATCTCGTCTTCGGGCGAGAAGCGGGCTTCACTACCCCCCTAAATCTGGCCGATCTCAACGGTGAGAATGGCGTGTATTTGGAGGGTGTTTCTGCCTTTTTCTTCACGTTTGGCGTATTCGGATTTATCTCTCCCGTATCGACACCGAGCTTTTCGGGAATTAGCCTCGACGCGATCGGAGATTTTAATAACGATGGCATCGACGACATCGCGATCGGATCTCCAGGCGGCAGCACGGGAGAAATCTCGATCGTCTACGGCACTGAGCAACCGTTTCCAGCCACACTCGACCTCGATGACGAACTGACGGGGTCGAACGGGTTCGAGTTTGAAGAAGGAGACGAAGCCTACAAGCCCTTCGGCCAGTCGGTTAGCGGTATCGGGGATTTTGATGGCGATGGCATTGACGACGTTCTGTTGGGCGCGCCGGGGTTTGACGGCGAACCGGGGGAGGCTTATGTCTTGTTCGGCACGCCCGAAACGCTCCCAGACGAGTTCAGCTCTGACGATCTGAACGGTACGAATGGGTTTGGCATCGTTGGCGAAACAAACGACCAAGAATTTGGCAGGTCGGTAGCAGGGCTGGGAGATTTCAACGGTGACGGCCTCAATGACATCGCCATCGGCGCGCCCAGTTCCGACAACCCCGAGCTACCCACGCGTAGCTACGCGATCTTCGGCTCGAATGAGGGCTACCCAACGCAGCTTTTCGTCGCAACTCTCGACGGGAGCAATGGCTTCGCGATCGCTGGAGCCTCCACTGCCGATGAATTCGGTCACATCCTCAGCAACGCAGGCGATCTCAACGGCGACGGTTTGAACGATCTCATCGTCGGCGCGCCCACAGCAGATGCGAACGGCGAAGATTCCGGACGGGCTTACGTCGTGTTCGGCTCGCCCAACGGCTTTCCCGCCCAGCTCGATGTCGCCACTTTAGACGGAACGAACGGATTTGTTATCGACGGGTTGGCAGCAGGCGATCGCCTCGGCGACACGGTCAGTCAAGCGGGCGATCTGAACGCGGACGGCATCGCCGATATTTTGCTGAGCGCCCCCGAATCCGATGTCAACGGCGAAAATTCGGGTCAAGCCTACGCAATTTTCGGATCTCAAGCTCCCTTCCCAGCCAGCTTCGATCTCAATGCCTTGGACGGCAGCAATGGCTTCATCGTTAACGGCCTGAACCCCGGCGATGAGTTTGGCGAGAGCATCAGCGGCATCGGCGATTTCAACGGTGACGGCATCGACGACATTGCCCTGGGCGCGCCGAACGCAGCCACGAATGGCAGCGAAGACACTGGGCAAGCCTACGTTATTTTCGGTCGTCGCCCCACGCCGACGGTGGCCGGAGACGAAACCGATAACGTGCTGACAGGCACCGACGCAGCCGAAATTTTCGAGGCGGGGGCTGGCGATGACGACATCGAAGCGGGAGGCGGAGACGACACGATCGCCCCTGGAGGCGGGAACGACACGATCGACGGCGGCGACGGCATCGACACGGTGCGCTTCGAGGGCGATCGCGCCTCATTCCCCATCCAACTTCGGGGAGATGTTCTCCGCGTCGGCAGCAATTCTGACGTGTTAACCAACGTCGAGACCCTCGAATTTACGGACGCGAGTATTGACGTGACCGACCTGCAAACTCAGCTCGTGCGCGTGGAGGTGGGAGAGGCGATCGCGATCTCGCTACCGCAGCCGGTCGTTCCCGACGCATTGACTCTTTACGACGATGCTGATGACGGTGTCACGCCGCCAGATGTCGTCCTCACCAATGCGGCAGGAAAGGAAATCGCAGGGTCGATCGCGATCGACGAGGCGAGGACAACCGTTCAGTTCGTCCCCACAGGTGGCTCGCTCGTTGCTGGCGATTACACGCTGACGCTCCCCGATGCAGCCGATGGCTTTGCCCCCGACGCAACCCCGCTCGATGGCAACGGAAATGGCGAGGCGGGGGGCGCGTTTCAGCTTGACTTTTCACTCGACAATGCGGGAGGCGATCGCCTTCTCAGCCTCCCCGATTTCGCTCGCGCCCCTGGCCAAACGGTGCAGTTTTACAACAGCAACCTTGAAACCCTTTCCCCAGGTCTACCCGTCACGATTGACAACGGCGCGCAGGTCACAGCCGCCGCCTTTACCCTCACCTACACCCCAGAGTTCCTAGAGGTGAGCGGAGTCGTCGAGGATAGCCTCCCCGAGGGCTGGACAGTGCAATTTGAGGCGATCGATCCTGTCCTCGGCACGGTCGAGATCGCCCTTGCGGGCACAGCACTCGCCGCTGGGGAGACGAACTTGCTGCGCCTGGATGTCTCTGTGCCCGAAACGGCTACCTATCGAGAGACGGGAGTGCTGACGATCGCTTCAGTGAATCTGAATGACGGCGTGATCGCCGCATCAGGCGATGCCGCCATCCAACATGTTTCCCTGTTGGGTGACGCGAACGGCGATCGCGAGTATTCCCTTGATGACGCGCAGGCGATCGCCCGAAACGCGATCGACCTCGGGACGGGGTTTGCCGCACATCCCCGGATTGCCCCGGCGATCGTTGCTGACGTGACCGGAGATGGAACGGTCTCGGCACTCGATGCCTCAGTGGTGGCCGCCCGCGCCGCCGGACTGAACCCACCTGAACTGCTGGTCTAATTGAAATGTGCAACCGATTTCTAAACCGTGAGGGGCTGATGAAACGACACTATCTAATCGGACTGAGTCTGTGCGCCCTGCTCGGGGCTTGCGGGGCTGACACGTCGGCTCCCACGGCAACGCGCCCTGCAGTCACCGAAGATACTGCGGTGCCTGCCGTCGTGCGTTCCCCTGCCGCCGATGGCTCCGTCCAGCTCATCTTTGTCGACCCCTCCGCAGAGGCCTCCGCCGAAGACACCGCATTGGCCCTAGCACTGCTCAATCTCGGCGGCAACCTATCGGACGACACTGCCCTCGTCGCCGCAGCCAATGCATTATTGGGTACGTCCGGCATTTCAGGCAGCATCACGGCACCCACCGCGACCACCGCCGACTTCGCTGCCCCCGCCGAAACGTTCGACTTAGACGATATTGCCGTCCTTTTCGCTGCCGCCCGAGTGAGCGCTGACCCCCTCACCGAAACCGCGATCGCTCGAGGACTCTCAAATCTGTTGGGGAACGACGCGATCGCGGCTACCGATATCCTGACCGTTCCCAGCGCGGCATCCCCCAACCCGAACCCCACCCCCCAACCCTCTCCGACCCCAGCGCCCCCCTCGCCCACGCCGTCCGGTTCCCCCAGCCCCATTCGCCCCACCCCCACACCACGGGCAACCCCCACGCCACGACCCACTGTCGAATCGACTCCCTCGCCATCCCCTGGCACCCCAACTCCCACACCCGCCGTCACTCCCAGCCCAACCGCAACCCCCACACCCGGTTGCCCCGCGCCAGCCCCCAACCCCAACCCAAACCCCAACCCCCAGCCAAACCCCGACCCACCCCCCACCCCCCCCCCC